>JBEPXL010000055.1:0-11849 GCA_041641935.1 Desulfobacteraceae bacterium
ACTGGGGGCGGCCATGCTCTGGTTCGGCTGGTTCGGGTTCAATGCCGGCAGTCAGCTGGCGGCGGACGGTGTCGCCGCCTCGGCTTTTCTGGTCACCAACACCTCTGCGGCAACGGGCGCAGTTGCCTGGATGTTCGCAGAATGGTTTGTCGAGAAAAAACCGACCGTGCTGGGCATCGCCTCCGGTGTCGTGGCCGGGCTGGTTTCCATTACCCCGGCGGCCGGCTTTGTCACCATGCCCGCCTCGCTGGCCATCGGACTGATCGCCGGTCTGCTCGGTTTTTTCAGTGTGGCGATTCTGAAACAGAAGATCGGCTATGACGATTCCCTGGATGCCTTCGGGGTTCACGGCGTATGCGGCATCTGGGGCGCTCTGGCCACGGGGCTCTTTGCCAGTCCGGCCATCGGCGGTGCCGCCGGCCTGTTCTACGGAAACCCGATGCAGCTCTGGATCCAGTTTGTCTCCATCGTTGCCACCATTCTCTATTCGGGAATCGCAACGCTGGGGGTAATCTACATCACCAAAGCCCTTACCGGCGGGCTTCGGGTGGAGTCCGATGACGAGGTCAGGGGGCTCGACAGTTCCATTCATGGTGAACGCGGTTTTGAGATCGATTTGACGTAATTCATCCCCAAATATCATCAGGAGGTTTTTATGAAGAAGATTGAAGCTGTGATCAAACCCTTTAAACTGGACGACGTAAAAGAGGCGCTGAACGAGATGGGCATCCAGGGCATGACCATTTCAGAAGTGAAGGGATACGGGCGCCAGAAAGGCCACAAGGAAATCTACCGCGGCGCGGAGTATGTGGTCGATTTTATCCCCAAGATCAAGATCGAGGTGGTGGTGGAAGCCAGCTGGGCCGACCAGGTGGTGGAAAAGATTCAGCAGGCGGCCCACACCGGCAAACTCGGCGACGGCAAGATTTTCGTGATGCCGGTCGAAAAGGCGGTCCGGGTACGGACCGGCGAAAAAGGCAAAGACGCGATCTGACGCTGCGGCGGATCAAACAACTTTCTGTACCCTGCCGGAACGTCCTCCCGCTGAAGCATGATCCTTCTTCAGCGGGAGGACGTTTTCATTTGAATTCCCTCCCCTGTACTCTCTCAGCCGCTTTCTTCTGCTCCTGATCCTGGGCCTGGGCGACGGTGATGGCAATCACGTTGACCACGTTTTCCATGTCGATATTCCGCTGCAGGACATTGAAGGGTTTGTCAATGCCCATCAGCAGCGGACCGACAGCCTTGACGTTGCCCAGCCGGTCCAGCAGCTTGTAGGCCACATTCCCGGCGGCGAGATCCGGAAACACCAGCACATTGGCCGCCTTTCCCAGCCGGTTGAACGGGAATTCACTGTTCAGCATGTCGGTGGATACCGCCGTATCCGCCTGCATTTCCCCGTCAATCACCAGATCGGGCTTCCGCTCCAGCGCGATCTCCACGGCTTTCTCCACCCGCCGGGCATCGGGATGCCGGGTACGGCCGAAGTTGGAAAAGGAGAGCATGGCAATGCGGGGCTGAATGTCGAAGAATTCCGCCATTTCCGCAGTCAGAATGGCGATTTCCGCCAGATCTTCCGAAGAGGGATGGAAGTTGACGGTGGCATCGGAAAACAGAAGGGTCCGGTGGCGGGAGAGCATCAGATACATGCCCGAGACTTTTCCGACGCCGGGCCGCCGGGGAATCACCTGCAGCACGGGCCGGATGGCATTGGGGTAGGACTGCATAATCCCGTGAACCTGTCCGTCCACATACCCTTCCCGCACCAGCATAGCGCCGAAGATATAGGGATTCTGAAGCTGAAGGCGGGTTTCCTCCCGGGACCATCCCCGCCGGGCCCGCAGATTGAAGAGCTTTGTTTCAAATTCGTCAAAATGGGAACTTTTCCGGGGATCCATGATGTCCACCCCGTCCAGCGGAATGTGAAGCTGTTCCGCCAGGGAACGGATTTCCGACTCGTTTCCCAGCAGCAGCGGCTGGGCGATATGCTCCCGGGCCACATGGTGCGCCGCCCGGAGAATGACCGGATGGGTTCCTTCGGGCAGCACAATCCGCTTTGGATCCTGCTCGGCCCGGAAGATGATCTTCCGCATGATTTCCCGCTCCGGACCCAGGATCGCCTCCAGCCGCTGCACATATTCGGTCTGGCCGGGCAGCCCCTGCCGCGCAACACCGCTGGCAATGGCGGCGTTGGCCACGGCCGGGACTACCTTGAGCAGCACCCGGGGGTCCAGGGGTTTGGGAATGATATAATCCGGACCGAAGCGGATCGGCTGCCCGCCATAGGCCCGGATCACGGAATCGGGGATATCCTCCCGTGCCAGATCGGCCAGGGCGCGAACCGCTGCGACTTTCATTTCCGTATTGATTGTCGTTGCCCGCACGTCCAGCGCCCCCCGGAAAATAAAGGGAAACCCGAGAACATTGTTGACCTGGTTGGGGTAATCGGACCGGCCTGTGGCGACGATGGCGTCGGGCCGGGCCGATTTGGCTTCCTCATAATCGATTTCCGGGTCGGGATTCGCCAGGGGAAAAATAATGGGTTTGTCGGCCATCCGCCGGATCAGCTCCGGTGAAAAGGCCCCTTTTACCGAGAGCCCCACCAGCACATCCGCCCCCTCGACGGCCTCTTCCAGTGTTCTCAGATCAGTATCGGCCGCCAGCGCTTCCTTGTACGGGTTCATTCCTTCGGTCCGCCCTTTGTAGATGACCCCTCTGGAATCTGCCATGATAACCGATTCCTGCTGCACCCCGAGTTCGATATACATTCTTGCACAGGCGATGGCGGCGGCACCGGCGCCGTTGATCACCACCCGGAGGTCTTTCATTTTCCGCCCCGTCAGTTCGGTGGCGTTGAGGAGGGCGGCGGCGGAGATGATGGCGGTTCCGTGCTGGTCATCATGAAACACGGGAATGTTCATCTGCTCGATCAGCTGCTCTTCAATGTAGAAGCAGTCCGGCCCCTTGATATCTTCCAGATTGATTCCCCCGAAGGTCGGTTCCAGCAGTTTGACCGTCCGGATAAACTCGTCGGGGTCAGAGGTATCGACTTCGATATCAAACACATCCAGATCGGCAAACCGCTTGAACAGCACCGCCTTTCCTTCCATCACCGGTTTTCCGGCCAGCGGACCGATGTTGCCCAGACCGAGAACGGCGGTTCCGTTGGTGATGACACCGACCAGATTTCCCCGGGCGGTGTAGTCAAAGGACCGGTCCGGATCTTCCTGTATCTTTTTACAGGGGATGGCAACACCGGGGGTATAGGCAAGACTCAGGTCGGACTGGGACAGGCAGGGCTTGGTCGGGATCACCTCGATTTTGCCGGGGCGGGGTTCCTTGTGGTACCGGAGTACTTCTTTTTCAAAGAGCATCAGTGAAACCTTTCTTTCCAGAATGTTGATATTGCAGGATTTCCTTTTTGCACAACAGTATGAATGAGATTCAGTATCTCTTATCTACCGGATACGGGATCGAAGCGCAAGAGAACTTGCAGGGAGGCGGTATTCTCCGGATTCGGCATGGAGCAGGATGTATGAGAGAAATCAACAATGTTGACAGGGGTAATCGATTGTTTTAATTTAATATCCAGAGGAAAAAAACATGGAAACAGCGTCCGGAAATGATCGGAAACATCCCGGTGATGCCTCCCCATCCCTTCTCATTCGCCAGTTCAGCAGAAATTTTCCTCCGGCAGCACGTCATTTTCATGGCGCACTTTTCGCCGATACACCGAAAGGAGGAACAACATGGCAAAACCCGAAAAAATGTATCAGTGTCAGACGGTCAACTGCGGCTGCCTGTATGATCCGGACAGAGGACTGCGGAAATGCAAGGTTCCGCGGGGAACCGATTTTGAAGAACTGCCGAAGGACTGGAACTGCCCGGTCTGCGGCGCCCCCAAAAAGAACTTCAGACCCCTTACCGGGCCGGGCTCGGTCAAGGAAGAGCATGAACAGAAATAAACATCTGCCGCTCCTGCATACGATATACAGAATCCGTCTGTCACAGCGTTTCAGTGATCATCAGATTGCCGGAACGCCTCTGACAGACGGTTTCTGACCGTCTTCTACTGCTTCGGACGGGTACACCGGTCCACCAGATAGAGGATCGATTTATAGCTGATCCCGCCATGCCGGGAGAGGCCGATTTCACAGGTCCGGCTGGTGGAGTACCCGTTACGGCAGTCCGCCGGAAGCTGCGCCTTCAGGTTCCGGAGACCGTAGGCGTTCAGTTCGGGATGGGTAAAGCCCCGGTCTCCGGCAAAGCCGCAGCAGGTCACCTCCGGCGTCACCACCGTTTCCGCACACATTTCCGCCAGCCGTTTCAGCATCGCTTCCAGCCCCATCTTCTTTGCACTGCAGACCGAATGAATCGCCACCGTTTCGGGCAGGCGGGTGAAGGTCAGGCGCGGCGACAGATATTTCAGCGTAAATTCTATCGGTTCAAACAGCTGCAGCCGCGCGTCGAGGGTCTCTTTCATATGGTACAGACAGGGACTCATGTCGCAGAGAACCGGTATTTCCCCGCCATTCGTCGCTTTCAGCAGGGCCTGGTTCAGTTCCCGGGCCCTTTCATCGGCGACATCATTGATCCCCTTGCTGGAAAAGGGCATTCCGCAGCAGAGATCATTCACCCGCTCCGGATACCGGATGGCATAACCCGCCTTGTGGAGCAATGCTTCCGTCTTCTGCGTCAGGGAGACCGCGTCGTCACAGTCACGGGAGGGGCCCATGCTCCGGGTGATGCAGGAGGGAAAATAGACCACCCCGGGCGCACCATTTCCTGCATCCGAACGGGCGGGAGGTGCGGCGCTGCCGGGCATGAAAGGGGTCCAGAGGGGCAGCCGGTTTCCGGAAAACCGCCGGAACAGCAGGGCAAGACGTGTCATGGCCTCTGTTCCGATGAGCCCGTGAATCCGGTCCACCGTGCCGAGACTGAGCCGTGTCAGTGCCGTTACCGTCCCCATCCGTTCCCCGATGCGGGCGGCCAGCCAGTGGGCCGGTCCGGAAAGGGTTTCCCCCCGCAGGTGTTTGATCAGATCGCCCGTGTTGATCTCCACCGGACAGCTTGTGGCGCAGAGACCGTCGGCGGCACAGGTTTCATCGCCGTAGTAGGCGTATTCCTGCTGAAGCGTCCGGAGCCGGGCCGGATCTTCCCCGGTCCGGGCGAGCCGTTTCATTTCCCGGTAGGCCGTGATCCGCTGCCGGGCCGACAGGGTAAATTCATGGGACATGCAGTTCCGTTCGCAGAACCCGCATTCGGTGCAGTTGTCCACCGACGGATGGGCAGCGGGCAGCGGCTTGAAGTCCTTGATATGGGCCTCCGGATCATCGGTGATGATGACACCGGGATTGAGCAGGTTTTCCGGATCGAAAATCCGCTTGATTTCCTGCATGACCGCATACAGTTCCGGTCCCCACTCCTTTTCCACAAAGGGGGCCATATTCCGTCCGGTTCCGTGTTCCGCCTTGAGGGAACCATTGTATTTGTCCACCACCAGATCGACCACCGCATCGATGAACCGCCGGTATTTTTCCACTTCCCGGGGGTCGGTAAAATCCGGGGTGAGAACAAAATGGACATTGCCGTCGAAGACATGCCCCCAGATCACGGTATTTCTGTAGTCATACTCCCTGAACATTGCCTGCAGGTCCAGAAGGGTGTTTTCCAGGTGATGGATGGGAACCGCAATATCCTCGATGATGACCGCCGTCCCGGTTTTGCGCATGGAACAGGCGCTGGGAAAGATGCCTTTGCGGACCTGCCACAGGGCCAGGGTTTCCACGGGATCGGTGGTGAAGGTAAAGTCGTGGGCCATGGGAAAATCCCGGAACGCCGCATTGATCTCTTCCACCTGCCGGTTCAGGGTTTCCGGATCCGGGGCGCGGGTTTCCACCAGCAGGGCAGCCGCCTCATCTCCAAGGGTGCGGATATACGACGGCATTCCCGGTTTTTGCTCCACCGTCCGGAGCGCCGTCCGGTCCATCAGTTCCGCGGCACTGACCGAACAGTCCTTCAGCCGCAGCACACCTTCACAGGCCCGGGCAATATCGGGAAAGAGCATGAGCGCCGTCGCCTTGTGGGGCACTTCTTCAGTGGTCCGGAAGGTCACTTCCGAGATAAAGCCGAGGGTTCCCTCGGAGCCGACCATGAGATGCTGGATAATGTCAATGGGATCATCATAATCGGTCAGGCCATTGAGACTGTAGCCGCAGGTGTTCTTGATGCTGTACTTCTCCCGGATTTTCCCGGTCGCTTCGGGATTCTCTTTCACCCGGCGGGCCAGCGCGGTGACCTGTTCCACCAGTTCCCGCTTTTCCCGCAGAAAGGTGTTCCGGCTCTCCGGATCACCGGTATCCAGAAGGGTTCCGTCGGCAAGGATGATCCGCATCTGCTTGAGGGTTCCCTGGCTGTTATCGGTGACACCGCTGGTCATGCCGCAGGCGTTGTTGGACACAATTCCGCCGATTTTGGCCGAATTGATGGAGGCCGGATCGGGACCTATTTTTTTGCCGTAGGGGGCGAGATACCGGTTGGCCTGAACCCCGAGAATGCCCGCCCCCAAACGGATTTCTCCGGCGTCGGGGGTGACGGACCAGTCCCGCCAGCCGGACGGCCCCAGCAGCACCAGGACGGAATCGGTCACCGCCTGCCCCGACAGGCTGGTTCCGGCAGCCCGGAAGGTGACCGGCATTTTCATTTCCCGGCAGAGCCGCAGGGTGTGGATGACCTCTTCCTCGTCTTCCACCTGGACGATCAGCCGGGGAATCAGCCGGTATACACTGGCGTCGGTTCCATAGGTGAGGGTCCGGAGCGGGTCACGGATGAGCCGGTTTTCGGGGATGACGGCTGAAAGCCGCCGGTAGAGTTCCATATCGTTTCCCATATTCATATTCTTCACCTCTCAACGGATGGCAGGCACAGCGGTTTTCCGGTGTTGGCAGACGAAACTGGAAGAATCGGCAGATGATGTTTATCTTACTTCCGTCGCACCCGTGCATCCCATTGGAAATCACCGGAATGAATTTTCTTCAGTTTAGCAAAGCGGCAATATATTTTCAATGAATGTTCTTCAGGAGATACAACAAAATGATCCTCTACGATCCGAAACAGAAGTTCAGCCTCTTCGACTACGGCATCCAGATTCCGATTTATGACAGCAAGGCGGTCAGGACCTTTGCACATCTCTCGGCTCATCCCGTTCTGGGCCCCCGCAAAGACCGGTGGCACATCACCCGCTCTTCGGAAGTGGTGAACCGGGAAGACCTGATGCGGGTTCATGCCCCGGAATACGTCGAAAAACTCTACTCAGAAAGGCTGGAGCAGGAGATTGTCAGCACCTTTGAACTGATCGATGCCCAGGGGCGGTATTACCGGTATGACCCCGATGAAGCGGTCCGTCCCCTCAGTGAACTCTTTGTGGCCATCCTGGACAAGGTCTCCGGGACGGTGCAGTGCGGTCGCACAGCACTGGAGACGGGATTCTGCTACTACTTCGGCGGCGGAATGCACCATGCCCAGCGGGATTTCGGCAACGGCTTCTGCCTGCTCAACGATGTTGTGGTCGCCCCCCGGAAACTGCAGGCCGAAGGGGCGGTCCGGACGGTCTGGGTGGTCGATATTGACGCCCACAAGGGCGACGGAACCGCCGCGCTGACCACTGGGGACGGTTCCATTGTCACCCTGAGCATTCACATGGCCCGGGGATGGCCCCTGGACGGCCCGGAATTCGATCCCGACGGCAGACAGCATCCTTCCTTTATTTTCAGTGACATCGATATTCCCATGGAACGGGGAGAGGATCATCTCTACCTGCCCCGGCTCGAAGCGGGGCTGGGGGAACTGGACCGGCGGGAACGGCCGGACCTCGCCCTGGTCGTCGGCGGGGTCGATCCCTATGAACACGATGAACTGCCGTCAACGGCGGATCTCCGGCTCACGCTGGACCAGTTGAAGGAGCGGGACATGATGGTCTATCGGTTTCTGCAGGAGAGAAACATTCCGACGGCCTGGCTTATGGCCGGCGGCTACGGGCAGCGGGCCTGGGAGGCCTACCGGCAGTTTCTGGAATGGGTACTGATGGAACGGTCCGGAACGTGACGCCGGTTATTCGATGCTGTGTTTCTTCATCAGGTCATGAAGGGTGGGGCGGCTCACGTCGAGCAGTTTTGCCGCCTGGCTGATGTTATGGCCGGTGACCGAAAGGGCCTGGCGGATCGCCTGCAGTTCAGCGCTTTCCCGGGCTTCCCGGATCGTGGGCAGGCAGTGATCGATGGTACAGTCCGGCATTTCGGCCAGCCCCAGGTCCGTCGGGGTAATGGTGCTGTCCACCGTCATGGCAAGGGCCCGGTAGACGGCATTCTGCAGTTCCCGCACATTGCCGGGCCACCCGTGGGCGGTCAGGGCCGTAACCGCCGCACGGGACAGCATGATGCGGCCCCGGTTGAGCCGCCGGGCCTCTTCGGCAATAAAGTGGTGGGCCAGCGGCAGAATATCCTCTTCCCGGTCCCGCAGCGGCGGAACCTGCAGGGGAACCACATTGAGACGGTAGAAGAGATCTTCACGGAATTGTCCTTCCTGCACCGCCTTTTCCAGGTGGACATGGGTGGCGGCGATCACCCGCACATCCAGTTCCAGGGTTTCACTGCCGCCAACCCGTTCGATGGTCCCCTCCTGGAGAAACCGGAGCAGTTTCACCTGCAGCGACAGCGGCATATCCCCGATCTCATCCAGAAAGACCGTTCCCCCGTCGGCCTGTTCAAACCGGCCGATCTTCCGGTTCGCCGCACCGGTAAAGGCCCCTTTTTCATGACCGAAGAGTTCACTCTCCAGCAGGTTTTCCGGAATCGCGCCGCAGTTGATCACCACCATCGGCTTCTTTGAACGGTCACTCAGGCTGTGAATGGCCCGGGCGACCATTTCCTTGCCGGTCCCGCTCTCCCCCCGGATCAGGACCGGATAATCGGTGGTGCTCACCTGCCGGACCTGCCCGAAGAGTTCGGTCATCCCCGGCGACAGACCGATCATGCCGCACAGCGCGCCCGACTCCCGGGATTCCCGGTGGAGCCGCCGGGTGGCGGCTTCCAGCTCCGCAATCCGGTAAGTCCGCTTCAGGATCACCTTCAGAATATCCAGGTCGATGGGCTTGGCACAGAAGTCGATCGCCCCCAGGGCGATGGAACGCATGGCGTTTTCCTGTTCCGCATTGCCGGTGATGACGATACTGCGGGTATAGGGAGAAAGGCCGGGAAGGCTTTCCAGCAGGCGGAACCCCTCTTCGGGAATATCCGGAGAGGGCGGCAGCCCCAGGTCGAGGGTCATGACGGGAAAAGCGCCTGAAGCGAGCAGTTTCCGGGCCTTTTCCGCATTGTTGGCGATCATGACATGGTAGGTGTCGCTGAGACCCCATTTGAGCTGTTTGGCCAGGGAAGCCTCATCTTCAACGACCAGAAGTTTCGGTTTCATGGCATACCTCTCTTTCTCTGCCGGGAACCGGTTATGTCCGGCCTACAGGCTGTGGTAGTCCCGGTACCATTGCACAAAGCGGCTGATCCCTTCTTCAATGGTGGTGGCGGGCCGGAAGCCCACATCCCGCATCAGGTCATCGATGTTGGCGTAGGTGGCCGGCACATCCCCCGGCTGGATATCCATATAATCCTTTTTCGCGGTCTTTCCGAGCGCCTTTTCAATGGCTTCGATAAAGGCGGAAAGCTCCACCGGGCTGTTGTTGCCGATGTTGTAGACTTTATAGGGCGCATAGGAAGAGCCGGGATCGGGATGGTCCCCCTGCCACCCGGGGTCCGGTTCGGGTTTGCGTTTCATGATCCGGACCACGCCTTCGACGATGTCGTCGACATAGGTGAAATCCCGCAGCATTTTACCATGATTGAAGACCTTGATGGGCTTGTCCTCCAGAATCGCCTTTGTGAAGAGGAACAGGGCCATGTCCGGACGCCCCCAGGGACCGTAGACCGTAAAAAACCGGAGCCCGGTGCAGGGAAGCGCGAAGAGATGGCTGTAGGTATGGGCCATCAGTTCATTGGCCTTTTTGGACGCCGCGTAGAGGGAGACCGGATGGTCCACGTTGTCATGGACGGAAAAGGGCATCCGGGTATTGGCCCCGTAGACGGAACTCGAAGAGGCAAAGACCAGATGCTTTACGCCGTTGTGGCGGCAGCATTCGAGAATGTTGACAAAGCCCACCAGGTTCGATTCCACATAGGCGTGGGGATTGATCAGGGAATAGCGGACCCCGGCCTGGGCCGCCAGGTTGACCACCACGTCAATGCCGCCGGATGAAAAAATCTTCTCCAGCCCCTCCCGGTCGGACAAATCGGTCCGGTGAAAGGTGAAACCGGGCTGCGCCTTGAGCTGTGCAAGGCGGCTTTCCTTGTACCGGACATCATAGTAGTCATTGAGGTTGTCGATGCCGATCACCTGATACCCGTCCGCCAGAAGCCGCCTGGAAAGGTGAAATCCGATAAACCCGGCCGCGCCGGTCACCAGTGCCGTCTGAAATTCAAAAGTCATGCTGTTCCTCCCTCACGATTGTTGCGTATACCAGGCGAGGGTCTTTTCCAGCCCCTCTTCAAAAGAAAATGCGGGATCGAACCCCAGCAGGTTCCGGGCCCGGTCGATATCCGCCAGCGATTCCCGGATATCCCCTGCCCGCGGCGGTTCGTAATTCGGGGAAAGTTCCAGGCCCGTCATCCGGCAGACCGCGCCCCAGAGCTGGTTGACCGTCACCGACCGTCCGGTTCCCACATTGAGCCGTTCTCCCCCCGCGCCGGGTGTGTCCGCCGCCAGAATATTGGCCTGCACCACATCCTTTACAAAGACAAAATCCCGGCTCTGTTCCCCGTCGCCGTATATGGACGGCGGCCTCTTTTCGGCGGCCAGGGTCATGAAGATGGAAATCACCCCGGAATAGGGGGAGGAAGGATCCTGGCGCGGGCCGTAGACATTGAAATACCGGAGACAGACCGTCTCCAGTCCGTAAAGTTCATGATAGAGACGGGCGTAAAACTCCCCCGTCAGTTTCTGGACCGCGTAGGGACTCAAAGGCCGGGGCGGCATCTCCTCCCGCTTGGGCATTTCCGGATCATCCCCGTAGATGGCCGATGAACTGGCCAGCACCACCCGCCGGACCCCGTATTTCCGGGCCGCTTCGAGCACCTGCAGGGTTCCCATTTCGTTGATCTCCGCAGAGGAAACCGGTTCCTTCACGCTGAGCGGGACCGACACCAGGGCCGCCTCGTGAAAAATGACCTCGCACCCCTGCACCGCCTCGCGCAGGGCATCGGGGTCGCGTATATCGCCTTCGAAAAAACGGACCCGGTCCTGCACCGGGGCAAGGTTCTCCCGGTGACCGCTGGAGAGGTTGTCCAGGACATGGACTTCGCATCCTTCCGCGACAAGGGTTTCTGCAATATGGGAGCCGATGAATCCGGCCCCTCCGGTAATCAGTGCTTTCTTGAATTGTACGGCCATGCTGTTTCCTTACAGGGTTGAGTTACTGGGTTAATGTGAGCCAGACGGAAAAGGTTGCTGCGGAGAGGAGCGTACTGACGGAAATGGCGGCAGCGGCCAGTTCGGTATCTCCGTTCATCTCCCGCGCCATCACATAGGCGATGGTCGCCGTCGGCGAAGCCAGAAGAATCAGGCCGGGAAGATACACCCGGGACGGCATATCCCGGAACTGGTAGAGCAGTATCCCGATTGCGGGAAGCATCACCAGTTTCAACAGACTGGAGAAAAGAACCGGTGCAAGCCGGGACCGCACCAGATCGAAGGAGAGCGAGGCACCGATCAGCAGCAGGGCCAGGGGAAGCGCCATGCTGCTCAGT
>JBEPXL010000056.1:0-11642 GCA_041641935.1 Desulfobacteraceae bacterium
ACAGAGCAGCCCGGTGGAATGCAGCCTGGTGAGACTGTGGTACTGCATGTCTTTCAGGGTGATGAGGAATTGATGATCACCTCACCGGCCGGCGGACTGGTTATGGTCGGAGAAATGGGTTCCACCCTGCAGGTGGATATTACGGCATGGTCTCCGGATGAAAACCGTTCTCAACTGTATACCCCGGCAGAGGTGGATGCAATGATCAGCCAGGCTGTGGAAGATGCCCTGCTGAGCGAGTGCAAGGTTCTCCGCAGTGACGGAAATGTAAAAATCGGTCTGGAGCAGGCCATACGTGCCCTTCAGATTGTTTCAGGATTTTAATCTCCCCATACATTCTCCTCCAGCAACCTTCCCAAAACAGAACGGCCTGCCGCACACTTCCTCCCATGTGCAGCAGGCCGTTCCTGTTCTTGCAGTGATGTCTATTCTCCCGCTCCTCTCTTCCATCCTCATGAAACAAAGGAGAGAAACGGGTAACGCTTCAGCACATCGCTGCGCTACTCCGCCGAAAGGACGGGGAGTCCGTCCATTCTCATGTTGTCTGCGGATCCATTTGCCTGAAAAGCGGCAACTGAGCGGCTGGATGTAAATTTGATGTACGATGCATCCGAAATATCGCTGCCAAAGATTCCATCTGCGAGAAGAACCACCTGGCTTCGGGATTCCAGCGTGACTTCTGCCGTATCTACAGCAGTTCCCGCATCGGTATAGGCCGTCAGATTGATCCGGGCGCGGCTGAAAGATGTATTGACAAAGCCGAAGCCGCTCCAGCCGTTTTCTTCGAGTCTGGGCAGAATTCCTGATGTCGATGTGATATTAATGACACTGAATCCGGCCATCTGCCCGGCATTGCCGATCACCGACAGCCCCGCTACAGGAACTTCCTCCTGGCTCGATCCTGTTTCTGTAGCCTCCACTTTGAGCCATGCGGCATCGGCGAGATTCATGTCACCGGCCAGACCGGCATAGATGTTCCGGGCGGTTACCGAAACTGTCCGGGACGCCAGGGCAACACCGTTTGCGGTATACGGCGTGATTCGCAGATCACAGGATACATCACCGGGATTCTGGACGACCAGCGCGGTCCACCAGTCCGGGGTGGTGATCAGAAGCGGATAATACAGTTCTGTCGCACTGGCGCGGGGATGAAAGCCGGTTACGCTGCTGCTGTTTCCGACAAAGGACTGGACAACGAGATCCGAGGCATCATTGATAACGGCAGACTGGATACCGGTCTGATTCGGTAATACATCATTGAGAAGGAACAGATAATGCTGACCGGCATCAAGGGAAACGGTCAGCACCTGGTTCGTGCCAATTTCAATTTCCACATCCTGACTTTCCGGACTGTCATTGAGCAGACTGAGGGCTGTCCACCAACCATCTTCGAAGACAAGAAGAGGAAGCGGAATATCCCCACTCATCGCATCCTTTACCGCCGGAACCGCTGCCTGGTATATATTACCGTCCGAGAGACTGGTATAGCCATAGGCGGTTTCTTCATCGGTCTTGAACCGGATATGGCGGATACTTTCTGCGTTGGGAAAGGCTTCGCTGACGGTGATCATTCTGCGTCCACTCGGCGGCAGGGATACAGCGACAGCACCGGAGAAAGGAAGACCTGCACCGCCATATGCCTGAATCAGACCGTTGAGTTCTTCCGTATCACTGCTGTTGATCACACTGATTTCGGTATCCCATCCACCGTCGCTGACCACAGGCGTATAGTACAGCAGGTTGTCCAGCGCCGCCATGTTTTCCAGACCTTCAATGACAGCATTGTTGATTACAACGGGATTCACGGGAACATCTGAATATCCGGAAAAACCTTCATCCGTGGTGGCAACGGAACCGATGGCATCGACCACACTGGTTCCATCAATCACCTTACCGAAAACAGCGTATCCCCATCCGTCAAATGAAGCATCCACATGGTCCAGGTCGGGATTGTCTTTCAGGTTGATAAAAAACTGGGAGTTTGCTGAGCCGGGGGAAGCAGAACGGGCCATGGCGATGGTATATTTGTCATTTTCCAGTCCATTGTCTGCTTCATTGGGGATTCCCGGCATGGATACTTTCCAGGCATTGAGCGGGTTGGCCAGCGTGTAAAACGACGGCTTGAACCCTCCCCCCTGAATCACGAAATCATCTACAACACGGTGAAAAATCGTCGCGCCATTGCCGTCGTCACCATCGTAGTATCCGTTGGCAACATAATGAAGAAAATTGGCGACGCTCAGCGGTGCTTCGTCTTCATACAGTTCAATGGTAATATCGCCCATGCTGGTTTCCAGCCGGACAACGGGATTGGCGGCGTCAGCATGAGAAGGCAGCCCCGGAGCGACAAACAGCATCAGCGTGATCATACAGAACAACAGCAGCCGATTCCGATTCAACCAGTTCAGATTTCTCTGCATAAAAGTATCTCCTTTCGTGGGTAAACTCATTTTGTTGTTGAGATGGTACGTTCCTGCAACAAATCACTCGCCCAGTATGTCAGGCAGGCGGATATCCACTGATTCCCTCCTGCATCATGCCACTTCCCTGAATTTTTCCCGGATCGCGTTGCAGGCCGGACAACGTTCCGGTGCTTCATCTGCTGCGATATAGCCGCACACCTCGCAGACATGATAGGTTCCGGTCTCCGCCAGTTTCCCTTCCTGCAAATCCGCCAGCACCTGATAATGATTCTCTGCCGCCTTTTCGTATTTTCCCAGCAGTTTTTCCACAGGGCGATCATCTGTGTATTCTTTTTTCATCCTCGGATATTCCGACTCGTACTCGTCTTTCTTGAAACCGGTCAGTGTTTCCCGATGAGCATCCGGATCATCGATTTTCCCCCGCAGTTTCATCAGAATGCGTTCCGCCCGGATTTCCTCGGCTGCCGCCATTGCATTCAGCAGTTTAGCCAGGGCCTCTTTCCCTTCACCAGACGCTTTCTGGGCATGCATCCGGTTCCGGGCAGCGGATATGGATTCATTCAGAAAAATCTGTACCATATTCTCATCCAATGGAATGTACATCTCTCCTCCTGTGCGTCATGTTTGGAATTATCAGGCATTTCCTCATCTGTAGCCGGGTTGCCGGAAAAAGGCAAGGAGCATTGCAGCAACAGAACTTCGGAGTGGGAAATAAATTTTCTCATGATTTGACATGTTCGTCACGACGATTATGTTATGTTCAGTGAATCAACAGATTCAGAAATTATGGAGGTGACACTATGAAAGATCATGATCAGTTCTGTACAGAAATCGAAAAAGAACAACTGGTGGATGAGTTGAGAAAATGTGAATACTGCTCCACCAGCATTGAAGAACATGATGACTGCCGTCATGAGGTTGCAAAAGAGGCCGGTGAACGGTTGAGCGGTTGTGTAACCGAATAAACGACAAAGCGGGACTGGGCCATCCTTTCCGGAGGGGCCCGGTCCCGCTTTGTATGCTGCCAGTGTCGGTTCTTCCCTGTCCTGCAGGCAGGAGGGGAAGAGGTTATGCTTCGGGTTTGAGTACCAGCACGTAAATCGTCCCGCGATGTTTCAGATGTCCTGCCGCAATTTCGGCGTAATCTCCGTTTCCCCAGAAAATATCCCCGCGTCCCGGCCCTTTGATGGCGCCCCCGGTGTCCTGATTGAGGATAAAGCGGGAAAAGTCCTGCCAGAAGTCAATTTCACCATTTGTTTTCACCACCGGTTTCTGCGCCTGAATAAAGGAGAGCGCGGAGAGGGGAAAAACCGTCCGGTCCACGGCCATGGAGCGTCCCGGCGTCAGGACCACACTGAGCGCCCCTTTGGGTCCCTCGTCTTCCAGTGAAAAAAAGATGTAACTGGGATTGTAGTTAAAAACCCTGCTCCGCTCTTCCGGATGCTCGTTCAGATACGCCACGAGCCGCTGCATGGACATTTCCTTTGCAGAAATTTTCTCTTCCTGAATCAGAAGGGTTCCGATGCTCCGGTAAGGACGACCGTTCTTGGAATGATAGTGGACATTGACCGTGCTGCCGTCGGGCAGCAGCACTTTGCCGGAGCCCTGAATATGAAGAAAAAAGAGTTCCACCGGATCATTGACCCATACCAGTACATCGGCCCTGTCCGACAGAACGCCTTCTTCGTCGATCTCCTGTCGTCCGTAGTACGGGACAAAGGTTTTCCCTTCCACCCGTCCGATAATCCGTTCCCCTTCCAGCTTCGAGGAAAACTGCCCCAGATCCACCACCGCAATGTCTTCGGGCGGGCCATAGATGGGATACCGGTATTCCGGCGTCTCGGTCAGGCTGCCTTCAAGAAGAGGTTCGAAATAGCCGGTAAAGAGTACCTTTCCGGTATCGGGTTCACCGACGGACTGATAAACCCGGTAATGGTCCCGTATGAAGCCCTGAAGCGCTTCATCAGACGGTTTTGATGCGATAAAGGAGCGGAACCGCTCCAGTGAGCGGATCAGGTGCGCGGCAGTGTAGGTGTCCGGTCCGAAGGTGAACTCCCGATCGGCCGGAACCCGGTTCAGGTAAACCAGGCTCTGCCGGATGGACTGTTCAAGCCCCTCATACTCCAGATCATCCCCGAAACGCGGATAGTCGGAAACCGCCAGCGGAACCAGAGGCGTGTCGGGTTTCGGCGGCGGAGCTGTCGTCGGACATCCCCAGAGGAAAAGCAGACAGAGCAGACAGATGACAAAATAAAAAGGATGATTTTTCATGGTTCACTGCTGCCGTTTGAATGATCCGCTTTTTCCGCCGGACTTTTCCAGGAGAACGATATCGGAGATGGTCATTCCCTTGTCATAGGCCTTGCACATGTCATAGATGGTCAGCGCGGCCACGGATGCGGCCGTGAGGGCTTCCATTTCCACGCCGGTCTGATCGATTATTTTGGCGACCGCCTCGATCCGGATGGAGAAGGCTTCCGGGTCCGGGAAAAAATCGATCTGGACATGGGTGAGATTGAGAGGATGGCACATGGGGATCAGGTCGGCCGTCCGCTTCGCGCCCATGACACCGGCAATCCGTGCGGTCTCCAGAACGTTTCCCTTCTTTACCGTCCGGCTGCAGATTTTTTCGAATGTTTCAGGATTCATGAAGACAACCGCCTGCGCTTTTGCGATCCGCATGGTCGGTTCCTTGTCCGATACATCGACCATCCGGACCCGGCCTTCTTCATCGATATGGGTGAAGGTCGCCATGATCAGTCCCTGTAGAATTCCGTTTTCCGCGTCACCGTCGATTTGACGGCGTCGAGGGTTTCGCTGAGGCATCCGATGACATTCTCCCGCACGTCGCCGGCAACAATCAGAAACATGACATCGTCGCCCACCGTCAGATCCTTTTCTTCGTTGATTTCAATCAGCACCTCAATGATACCGTCTCTGGCCTTCTGCTTCTGGATGATCGTCTCCAGCCGGTCATGATCCACCGTTACGCGAAGACCTGTGACCTGTGTCCCGTCACGGGACGTTTCACGGACCACACCATTATGATAGAGAACCATACCGACTTTGGCATAATCGGGATGGCGCTTGACCTGTTCCATCAGTTCAGACATTTGCTTCATCATAACTCCTTATCGTATCGGACAGCGATCCGCTCCGCCTGGATCAGATCTTCCGGCCGGTTGACATTGAAAAAAGAATCCAGTTCCGGGTCTGTTTCCAGCAATACATGCTCCGGAACTTTTTTTACCCGAAACTGTTCAAACAGTCGCTGAATCTTGACTTTTTCTGCGGCGATCTTCTCTTCCATCAGATGCAGGCACCGTTTCGAATAGACCGCGCACATCGGTTCAAGCCCGGCAGAGGTCTCCGGGATGATGACATCATCGCGGGATTCTCCGGATGCAATCACCGTTTCCACCAGTTTCCGCCGAAGAAAGGGGGTATCACAGGCCGCGACAAAAGCAAAGGGAAGGCTTGCGGCGAAAAGTCCGGCATGAATCCCGGTGAGGGAACTCCGGTAGTCGAAAAGATCTGTAACAATGCTAATATCCCGGTCCAGATGCGCCAGGGGTTCATTGGTGACCAGGATAATCTCTTCGAACAGTTCCCGAAAGAGTTCATGGACCCGGTCGAGGATGGTCTTTCCGGCGACCGGAACCAGGGCTTTGTTGCGTCCTTGAAAGCGGGAGCAGAGCCCGCCGGCAAGGATGACGCCGGAACACATGTCTGTTCGCAATGCTACCTACCGGTCCTGGGGTTTATATCAATGAATTCTCAGGAACATGAATGTCCTGTATTTTTCAATATAGTTCCTCCGGCTCGGGAATGCAATCCCCGGAACCTCTACCGTGATCCGGCAGAGACGGATCACTTCCGGTGAACGGGTTTGGCCGGAACCGTACCGGACCAGTTCTCTTCCAGATACTGGTCCTCATCATGTGCCCATTCCCCGTCTTCCATCCCGTCCTGTACATCCTCCATAAATTCCGCTTCGTCCTCTTCGCCTGCCTCTTCTTCCGTAACCTTGAAAAAGCGGATGGCATTCCGGAGGTGAACAGCATGTTCGTCCAGCCTTGCGGCACTGGAAGCCATTTCCTCTGCGATACCCACATGCTGCTGAATCACCTGGTCCAGCTGAAGAATGGCATTGCTGATCTGGTCCGCGTTGCTGTTCTGTTCCCTGCTTGCGGCGTTGATCTCCTGCACCAGTTCCGATGTTTTCTGAATACCGGGAACCAGCCGGTTCAGCATTTCACCGGCCTGCTCGGAAATGGTCACACTGGCGGCGGAGAGTTTTCTGATTTCGCCGGCGGACCGCTGACTCCGTTCCGACAGTTTCCGCACTTCGGAGGCCACAACGGCAAATCCTTTTCCATGCTCCCCGGCGCGTGCGGCTTCAATGGCCGCATTCAGCGCCAGCAGATCCGTCTGCCGTGCGATCTCTTCAATAATCTGTATTTTTTCTGCAATCTCTTTCATTGCGGAAACAGTCCGGGCGACTGCTTTTCCGCTTTCAAGGGCATCCCCGGCGGATTTGGAAGCGATTCTTTCGGTCTCCGCCGCATTGTCCGCATTCTGGCGTATGGTCGATGCCATCTCTTCCATCGAAGAGGAGACCTCTTCCGCCGATGAACTCTGCTCTGTGGTGCCTTCTGACATCATGACAGAACTGGCCTTCATGTCCCGGCTGATCGATGAGACATCATCGGCCCTGCTTTTCACCTCTTTCATGGTATTCCGCAGTTTTCCTGTCATCTGGTTCAGCACATCGAGAAGAAGTCCCATTTCATCCTGGCGTTTATTGTCTATATTTCCGGAAAGATCGCCTTCTGATACTTTCTTGACATTGTCAACCACCTGCTGCATCGGTTTCAGAAGAATCATCCGGAAGCAGCCGGTGAGGATGATCACGATGAGAATATTCAGAATCAGAATCTGTACGGCGGTATTCAGCAGCGTCCGGTTCAGACTGGAACGGATGTACTGCATGGTGATAAAGACGTGCAGATCCCCAAGATAAATTCCCTCTTCTTCAATTTTCCGGTGAATCACCTGATATCCTTCTTCCGGAAGAAGGGTTTCGGCGGAAACGATTTCCTCTTCGGGGTTCCGGACAAACCCGTACGAAACCGTATCGTTATAGGTAATGAACACACCTGCAATCATTTCCGCTTTCATTTCAGCAGTTATCGCTTTGCGGGCGCCTTCTGCATCGTAATCAAACAGCGCCTTGCTCAGGCTGACCTCCAGGCGGTTCGTCGCCAGCCGTACATCTTCCCTGAGCAGTTGCTTCAGGCGGTTCGAGACCGTATAGTATTGATAGGCGCCGAATAAAAACAGGATGCAGGTAATTGCCAGCACCGTAATGGAACTGATTTTCCACAGCAGGCTTTTCTGAAACCGTGTATGAGATAAATATTTTCTGCGAAACCATTTTCTGATCATTTTGCACATTTTCCTTCCGGAAATGCCGGTGCCGCCTGCAGTTCCTGCTTTCTAAGGCTGAGGCATTTCAGATTCAGGTGGTCATCTGCAGATGCTGATACAGACATCTGCATGGACAGCCGGTGCGATTTTTTCCTGTCAAGGAAAGATCATCGATGAAATTGATCAGTACCGGATTTTATGGGTATCGTTGTTTCGGCATATGGAGAATTTTACTACATAGTGGAATGCAGTACATGTGTCAAGCAGAGGAGAATGGCAGGGTTACACCGCCACACCTGCAGCACCAGAACGATTGACTCTGTTTCAGACATCCGTTAGCATGACCGGGGAAGGGAGATGCCTTATGATTCCTGTGTGCAGCAGGCATCCGTCCCGGAGTTCTTCCGGAATTGCAACGGGGTATGTGCAGTCCACATGACAGATTTTGACGAAAGGAACGGGTATGAACGCAGGGCAGACATATAAAACAGGATTGCGGGCGCACAGGCTGTTCACGGTATTGTGCGCGATGCTGTTGTTTTTTGCCGTCGCTGGATGCGGGGATGACGATGACGACGATGATATTATTTGCGCTCCGTGCAGCGATGTTGCCGGAACATGGGAGATGTACAGTACCAGTGCAGCATCCTCCGCTGAAACCGACCCGGCGCTTCTGGAGATCGATCAGCAGGACGGTACGCTCACTTTTCTTCTGTCTCCCCCGGGCATGCCGCCGATGGCCGGCACCGGTGCGGTGGACGGACAGGAGATTGACTTCACCGTCAACGAAACCGGTCTGACCTTTATCGGGTCTGTTGACAACGATGTCATGTCGGGTTCATGGACCGCTCTGGACGGAACTACCGGATCATGGGAGGCGTTTCGCAGCGGCGCGGCTGATCCGGTCGTCATGATCAACCTGGGCGACAGTCTCACCCACGGCTTTCAGAGCAATACCGTCAATGAACATACCCAGGTACACGGATTTCCACAGGTAATGGCCGATCAGATGAAACAGACGGCTTTTCTCTTCTGGGAAAATCCGCTGCTGGATGACGTAACCGGTGCGCGAACATCTCCGGAGGTGCTTCCCTACAATCTTGGTGTCTCGGGAGCAACGGTCCGGAGCCTGATCGAAGAGCGGACCGGGGGAACCAGACCAGTGCTGGACCAGGTTTTCTCCCCCATTCCGGCCATCACAGGACAGAATGTTTCCCAGCTTGAAGCTGCGGAATATATAGCCGGGCTGTATCCGGACCGCCGGAAAATCTTTACCCTCTGGATCGGCAGCAATGATGTTCTAAAAGCAGTTACGCGCGGTCAGGGTACACAGTTGACGGCAGATGCGATTTCCGCATTCCTTTCGGATACGGCTGCAGGCCATGACGCGGATACGGTGCTGAACGGTCTGACGGATATCGTGAACCGGCTGACGGTCTTTCCGGAAAGTCATGTTTTTGTGGCAACCCTTCCCGATGTGACCGATATTGCGTTCCTGCTCAATGAAGAGGATCTGGAAACACTGGCGATATTTCCGGACGCCGATGTCACCGCCCTTGCTCCGGAACAGGTCGTCGGCCTCGGTCCGTTCCTGAATCCGCTCAATCCGCCCCAGAGCATTGCCCGTGCATTGCATACGAACAACATCATCCTGAACGGAACGGTTGCGGGAACCATCGCGGCATCGGACGGTTTTTCTCTCACGGCGGACGAGGCGGTACTGCTCAATGAACGGATTCAACTGATCAACGACCATATCCGGTTTCTGGCGGAAGTGACGGAAAATGTGACAGTGGTGGATACCGCGGCCCTGTTCCGACAGGTCGTTCAGGAAGGCATTCCGGTCGGCCCTGCACTTGTTACCCGGACCTACTCGGCCGGCGGCACTTTCAGCCTGGATGGCGTTCACCCCTCCCATACCGGCTACGGGCTTGTGGCCAATGAGTTTATTCAGGCGATCAACGGGACGGTGATGGCCGGTGTTGTCCCCGAAGCGGATGTGGCGGAAATCTGGTTCAGTGATCCCTATCAGGACGGTGACGGTGACGGCTATGTGCCGGGACCGGCTTTATCCGCCATGCATCCGTCGCTGATTCCCCTGACCGACTGTGATGATACCGATCCGAACCGGGTGGCGCCTTATATCAGTGGTGAGCCTTGTCTGTAGTCTTCCGGAGAACGACTTCCGCCCACAGCATCAGGATCATACATAACTGATCTTCCTTGACAAAATATCGTTCGCCGTTTACAAATGAATGTTTTGAATGCTGTTCGATTCTGTCTGCGGACATACGGAAAAGCCTGTCAAAAGGATCACAGGAGGACGGTGCGGGACCGGTAAAGCGCCATTGACCAGCTTGCGCCGTGACAGTTTTTTTCTGGATGTCTTCACCAACCATCAATCATAAAGGGGATAATAACGATGGATTTTGCGTTGACAAAGGAGCAGGAGCGTATCCAGAAATCGGTACGGGAATTTGTCAAAAAAGAATTTGACAAGAGCCTGATTTCGGAACTGGATGAGAAACACGAATATCCAGTGGATATCTGGAAAAAAGCTGCGGAACTGGGATTTATCGGCATCCATTTTCCCGAAAAATACTCGGGGATGGAGTACGGCGTCATGGAAAACATTCTGGTCGCCGAGGAACTCTGCCGGGGAGACTCCTCGGTCGGGGCCTGTATCATGCTGGCCGACTTCGCTTCCGAAATCGTTCTCCACTTCGGCTCCGAAGAACAGAAACAGAAATGGCTGCCCAAAGTGGCCGAAGGCGAAGTTCTCTCCTGCGGCGCGTTTACCGAACCGGATCACGGCTCCGACATCACCCGGATGGACACCACCGCCGTGAAAGAAGGCGATGAATGGGTTATCAACGGAACCAAAATCTTCATCACCAACGGCGGTCCCTATGCCGGTTTCTATTGCGTGCTCTGCCAGACCGATCCCGAAGCCCAGCCGTCCCACCGGGGCATCAGCCTGATTCTGGTGGAAGCCGACCGCCCCGGTGTCAGCGCCACATCCGTCGGTCACAAGATGGGCATCCGGATGATGCATACAGCAGAAGTATCCTTCAAGGACGTCCGGGTTCCGGCGGAGAATATGATCGGCAAGGAAAACAAGGGCTTCTATCAGGTGCTGGAGTTCTTCGACGAAAGCCGGATTCTCATCGGCGCACAGGGGCTGGGAACGGCCCAGGGGGCTTTTGACCGGGCGCTGGCCTACGTCAAATCCCGCGAGCAGTTCGGCAAAAAAATCGGTACATTCCAGGTGAACCAGCACAAGCTGGCCGACATGGCGACCAAAATCGAGCAGGCCCGGCTGCTGGTCTACAAGGCGGCATGGAACTTCGACCAGGGCCGGATCGATCCCAAACTGACCTCCATGGCCAAGATGGTGGCCGGACGCACGGCAGTGGAAGTCTGTGACGAGGCAATCCAGCTTCTGGGCGGCTACGGGTACATGCAGGAGTATGAAGTGGAACGGTTCGCCAGAGACGCGAAAATCTGCGAACTCTACGAAGGAACCAAGGAAATCCAGAAGAACACCATTGCCAGCGCCATTATCGGCAAACTGAAGTAGCTTTAAAGCAGGTTTCTGCCGGGATGCATCATCCGGATGCGTCCCGGCAGAAAATCAGCCCGCCTTTTTGTATTCTTCCGTCCCCCGCAGTTTCCACCATGCAAAGATCAGCAGCAGTGTCAGCGCAACCAGAAAATAGCAGGGAAACCAGGCGATTGATTCCCGGAACACCATGTTTTCCAGAAGGGATTCTCCCATTTCCGGATGCG
>JBEPXL010000057.1:0-11569 GCA_041641935.1 Desulfobacteraceae bacterium
GCAGCTTTCCCTTTGACTGCTTCAGATGGCGTTCAATATCGGTATAACGGATTTCAGGCACTTTTCTTCCATGACCGGAGATTCATGAGAACATGTGATGGTGATGTGGTGCGGACGGGCACTGGTCTGTAAAGATCGGCCGGGGAGTTCATTCCGGCATTTTATTGAACAGCAGGTGGATGATGAAAATGGTAACGCCGACGGTAATGGCGCTGTCGGCGATATTGAAGGCGGGCCAGTGGGCGGAACCGAGGTAGAAATCGAGAAAATCGACGACCTTTCCGAAACGGAACCGGTCGATCAGATTGCCGACGGCGCCGCCGAAAATCAGGGACAGGCCCACCCGCAGCCACGGAAACGTCCGGGGGGTCTGGTGATAGAAATAGAGCACCAGGACCGCGGCGATGGACGACATGAGCAGGAAGACGATTTTGCGCACCACAAGACTCTGTCCGGCAAAAAAACCGAAGGCGCCGCCGGGATTGTGGATATGGGTCAGGTTGAACAGACCGGGAATGACCGGTATGGAGTGGTACAGCGGCATGTTCTGCAGTACCAGATACTTGGTGATCTGGTCCAGGATGACGACAGTCCCTGCGATCAGAATCAAATTCAGGTATTTTTTCCGGTCCGGTCCGGTCTGCCGGTCCGGCAGTTCAGTGATATCAGCCATGTCTCCTCTGAAAACGGTTGGGATGGGAAGGTACACAGGGACGCGCGGGATGCGCGTCCCTGCTGAAACGGGTTTACATGGCGGCCAGCTGGCTTTCGCAGCGGCTGCAGATGGCGGGGTGTTCTTCCAGGGTTCCCACCGTTGTATCATGCACCCAGCACCGCTGGCATTTTCCGCCCGGGGCAGGGGCGACCTGAATGGCAAGCCCTTCGATCTCCTTGCTGAAGTAGGCATTCTCCGGCGGAGACTGGGCAAGCGCTGTCTGTGAGACAATAAAATAGGTGTGAAGGTCTTCGGCATATTCATTGAGAACCTCATAGACACCTCTTCCGGCGCTGATGGTCACCGCCGCATCCAGGGGATGGCCGATCTCCTTTCTGGCCCGTGCCTCCTCCAGCGCCCGGGTGACTTCACCACGGACGGCGATGAGCCGTTTCCACCTGTCGGCCAGTTCATCGTTCCGCAATGCCGGGTCCGCCTCCGGCAGCGATGCCAGATGGATACTGTCGAACCGGCCGGACTGGGCGGGCATGTACTGCCAGATCTCTTCGGCGGTAAACGGCAGAATCGGCGCCATCAGCCGGACCATTGCATCCAGGATGGTGTACATGACCGTCTGGGCGCTGCGCCGTTCCGGAGAAGCGGGCGGCGAGGTGTAGAGCCGGTCCTTGAGAATATCCAGATAGAAGGCCGACAGTTCCACGGTGCAGTAGTTGTGAAGCGCGTGGTAGATCACATGGAACTCATAGCTGTCATAGGCCCGCCGTCCCTTTTCGATCAGCCGCAGCAGGGCGTGAAGGGCATACCGGTCAATGTCCGGCATGGCATCATAGGGAACCGCATCCGCCGCCGGATTGAAATCCGACAGATTCCCCAGAATGAACCGGCCGGTATTCCGGATCCGCCGGTAGGCGTCGCTCAACTGCTTCAGGATATTGTCGGAAATGCGGATATCGTCCCGGTAGTCCGAAGCCGACACCCAGAGCCGGAGGATTTCGGCGCCATACTTGTCGATCACCTCTTTCGGGGCGATGACATTGCCGATGGATTTCGACATCTTCCGTCCCTGTTCGTCCACCACGAAGCCGTGGGTCAGCACCGCCCTGTAGGGAGCGCTGCCGCGGGTTCCCACCGCCGTCAGCAGGGAACTGTGGAACCAGCCCCGGTGCTGGTCGCTTCCCTCCAGGTAGAGGTCGGCCGGCCACTTCAGATAATCCCGTGCCTCCAGAACTGCGGCATGGCTGACACCGGAGTCGAACCAGACATCGAGAATGTCCGTCTCCTTCTCAAAGGAACCGCCGCCGCATTTTCCGCATTTCAGCCCCTCCGGAACCAGCTCGTCCGCCGGTTTCTCCACCCAGATATCGGCCCCGTGCTCCCGGAACAGACGGAAGACATGATCCACCGTCTCCTGTGTCACCACAACCTCGTCACAGTCCCGGCAGAAGAAGACCGTAATGGGAACCCCCCAGGACCGCTGCCGGGAGACACACCAGTCGGGCCGGTTTTCGATCATGCCGTAGATCCGTTCCCGGCCCCAGTGGGGAATCCACTGCACCTGGTCGATTTCCGTCAGGGAGCGCTGCCGGAGTCCGGTTCTGTCCATGGAAATGAACCACTGGGGCGTGGCCCGGAAGATGACCGGCTGCTTGCACCGCCAGCAGTGGGGATAGGAGTGGCGGATATCCTCTTCGGCCAGGAGCATGTCGTTTTCCCGGAGTCTGGCCGTAATGTTCGGGTTGGCCTTGAAGACGAACTGGCCGTTGAAAAAGTCCACCTCATCGGTGAATACGCCCCGGTCGTTCAGGGGAGAATAGGCATCGAGTCCGTAGCGGAGGCCGACTTCATAGTCCTCCCGGCCATGCCCCGGTGCGGTATGCACACAGCCGGTTCCCGCTTCCAGGGTGACGTGGTCGCCGAGGATGAGCAGCGATTCCCGGTCATAGAAGGGGTGGCGGCACGCTTTTTTCTCAAGAGCAGCCGGATCGATGTCGGCAATGATCCGGTAATCGGAGATGCTGAACCGGTTCATGCTGTCTTCCACCAGGGCACGGGCCAGAATCAGCACCTCGCCAGTGCCGGTCTCCACCGCCACATACTCGAACTCGGGATGGAGGGCGATGGCCAGGTTGGCCGGAAGGGTCCAGGGGGTCGTGGTCCAGATGACCACGGAGACCTGTTTTCCGGCCAGTTCCGGGGCAATACCGGCCGGATCGTCTTTGAGGGGAAACCGGACATAGATGGACGGAGACGGCTCGTCGCCGTATTCGATTTCGGCCTCGGCCAGCGCGGTCTGGCAGCTGCAGCACCAGTAGATCGGCTTTTTGCTGCGGAACAGGCTGCCCTCCAGGGCGAATTTGCCGCATTCCCGTGCAATGATCGCCTCGTATTCAAAGGCCATGGTCAGGTAGGGATTCTCCCATTCTCCCATGACGCCCAGGCGTTTGAACTCGTTTCTCTGAATATCGATGAATTCGGTGGCATAGGTCCGGCAGAGGCTGCGGATCTCGTTCTGGGAAATGGATTCTTTATCCACTTTTTTCTTGCGCAGTTCCTTGTCCACATTGTGTTCGATGGGAAGACCGTGGCAGTCCCAGCCCGGAACGTAGGGGGCATCGAAACCCGCCATCTGCCGGGACCGGACGATGATGTCTTTCAGAATCTTGTTGAGGGCCGTGCCGATATGGATATGGCCGTTGGCATAGGGGGGGCCGTCGTGGAGTATAAATTCTTTCCGGCCCCCGGATGCCTGCCGGACTTTTTCATATAGATTCATCTCCTCCCAGGCTCTGATCTGCTCCGGCTCCCGCTTTGCCAGATTCGCCCGCATGGGGAACGCCGTGGAAGGAAGATTGAGCGTCTTCTTGTAGTCCATGAATCGCCTCGTTTGGATACAGGTTTCGGTTGATTTTTACAAAATCATAAAATTTACCCGCAAGGGGAGGGTGTGTCAAGAAAATGTTTCGTGCCGCCGGATTACGGAATGGTGAAGATGCCGCACCCGAAATGGGTATACCTGCCGATCTGGAAGATCGAGGCCAGGTTCAGATACGACCGGAGGGGTTCGGGGATGACCGTGGCAAAGGTCTGGCGGCCTTCCCACCGGCCCGGATGCTGGGGCGGCACCGGAGTCAGGGAACTGCCGGTGACGGGAATCCGTCCGGCAAAATCCAGTGCGGCATGGAAGGCCATCCGGTCTTCCTCGTCCAGCATCGCCAGCACCGCTTCCGGGGTCCGGTCCGCCCTGCCCGGCAGAAGGGCCGCCATGCGGGTCAGAAAGGCGCCGGTAATGGTGACAAGGGAAGGGGGCTCATCGCTTTCCAGATCAAAGGGGGTGATCCACTGGAGCACATCGACGGACCGGGGCGGGCCGCCGGTATCGGGAAGCTGTTCCAGCCACTGGTTCGGCGACGGATAGCAGTCCAGATTCAACTGCCCTTCCGCCACCAGCGGTTCCCAGCGGAGACCCCGGGCGGCGTATACAGCGTCAATATCATAATTGCCCCACAGTGTGTTGGGATAGTGCCACCGGACATCTTTTTCAAATCCGAGTCCTTCCAGGGCCGGCATGATCACTTCCAGAAAGAAACCGTGATCGGCGGCCTCGCCCATCAGCTTCAGTTCAAAGAGAAGGGGTTCCCCCTGCCCGTAGGTCCGTCTGGTCATGTGGGAAATGATGGACACGTCCACCGGCCAGGGATGCTCCGGGAATTTCTTCATCCGGTCCCGGGTGAGAAGCGGTTCCCCCTCGGCTTTCTCCCATGCGGCCAGACGCTTGTACCAGAGCCGGGCCTGGCTGGTCGGGAGCCGTTCGGCAACGGCATGGCCCAGGGTGACCGAGAGTTCCACGGAGGGATGGTTGGCAAACCAGGCCAGGGGGGCATTGGGCCGGAGAACGATCAGGTAGCGGAGAAGATTAAAATCGCGCATAGGGGAGCAGCTCGTAGAGAAAACGGATTTCATTTTTGGACCACTGACGGATTTTCCAGGCGTTGAGCATATCCTTTGCCTCGGGAGATACGAATCCGATAAACCGTCCCCAGTAGAACCGTTCTTCTCTGGGATTGCTGATCCGCAGCAGATCCTGCAGCACGTTCTGCTGTTCAGGCCGGAGCATGGTCCGGAACAGCCCCGCCATTTCCAGCCATTTCATGAATTCGGCAACATCCATCGTGAGAAGGCTTTTCTTTTCCCGGACATGGGGGGACAGGCTCTGGAAGGGACTGCTGAAGAACCGGACCCGTAACCGGTCCATGGGAAAACGGGCATCATTGGAGATGACCCGGCAGAGGATATCGCCCATGGGGACGCCCTGCCGGTCGGTCACCTTGCCGACCGGGGGGAATATCTGCAGAAGCCCTTTCAGATCACTGCCGTGATAGAGCAGCAGTTCCTGCAGCCAGTTCTTGAGATGGAACCGTTCCAGGGCCAGCAGGAAATGGTGATTGTCCTGCACATACCGGCCGATCAGATTCTCCGCGTAAAATCCTTCCCACTCCCGCAGACCGGCCGGAAGACGGTTCACATATCCCCAGACCAGCACAGCCCGCCGGGAGACGGGCTGCAGGGTTTTTGCCCTTGCCAGGACGGGCAGGCAGGTCCGGCAGTAGTGGATACCCATCTCCGGATCACCGGGATATATCCGGCATCGCCCGCAGGGGCGGGTAAAGGCGGTGACCGGGGGGCCGATCTCGTCACCGGATTCCGGAAAAAGATCCGCCCCCTCCATGTGAAAGCCCAGGGTCGCCAGCAGTTCCGTCCCCGACCGGCTCAGCCGGAGCCAGTCAAATCTGTTCAGCATTCAGGGCCCTGCGGAGACTGTCATAATGCTGAATCACATTCGGATCGATGGCGACCTTGATGGGCAGACGCCATTTCTCCTCGGATTCTCCGGCATACCGTTTCTGCCAGTCGATAAAAAAGCTGTCCGCCTCCAGGCTGAACCGGACACTGCCGAAGCCGAGATACCGGTTGTTGCCGAGTTTGTGGGCCATGCCGGGTTCCAGAATCAGACACCAGATCAGCCGCTGGAACTCCTCCTGACTCAGATTCCAGAACCGGATGCTGAACCGGGCCTTTGATCCGGGGAGGATGGCCCGGAAATAACTGGCCTGCACCGTGTCCGGATCAAAACTTTCCGCCTGCTCGACCAGCGGGGCCAGGGGCGCGTGGGGGAAGAGCCGCCAGCGGTCGTCGATGATCAGCCGTTCCGCCGAACTGCCGGCCCGCTCCTGCCAGCCTTTGCCGGTATGCCGCCAGTTGCCGTAGGGATAGGGGGCTTTGAACCAGGCCATTTCCGGCGCATCAAAGGGGGCCATTTCAAAGACCAGCCGCCCCATCAGGGCCTGGTTCTGTCCTTCGCCGACCCATCCGAAGAGGCTGTCTGCCGGATTGAGCTGGGAAATATCGGAACTTTCCTTCCGTGCGTTGGCGGCGATGGCGTAAATATGGCGGATCATGCCCTTGATGGACCGTCCGGGAATGGCATAACGCCGCTCGTCGGGCCGGCGGTCGGCTTCGGGAGGGGCCATGGAAAAGAAATCCCAGCCGTTGACCGGCCCTTCATCGAGCGTTTTCGTGAAGGAGGGTTCGCCGCTTTCCCGGATATTGACCGGCGTGAGCACTTCCGCCGTCAGGGAAAGACTGCCGCAGTAGCCGCCGAAGGCACGGTGGGAAACAAAACCGGCCTGGGCCACCGGCGGGGACGCATCCTTTTCCGGTTTGCCGGACGGCAGCGGTTTTTTGGGTGTCAGGGCGTCGGCGGCTTCCGTTCCGGACAGTTCCAGTGCCTGCCATGCCCCTTCCGCCCGGAAAGACCGCTTTCCGAACAGGGTCTGGGTGAAACCGCCGGGGTCGCCGGTGAGCCAGGTCATCTTTTCCATTTCCGCCTGCACCCAGCCGAAGCCGGAGGTCTTTTCGCCGCCCAGGGGAATATCCCCCGCCTGAAAATCCTTCAGCAGATAGAAAAAGAGGGTCAGGGCATCGAGATCCCTGTCATCCACGTCCTGCAGGTCAGCCTGGAACCGGAACACCAGATCCTTTCCGTAGGCATAGAGGTAATCCTGTTTGGCGGATTCGATGGGCTGTCCGGTGCGGGGATTGACCTTGATCCCGTCCATCGAACACCATGCCCTGGCCGTGTTTTTCGGATCGGTGAGATAGGCGTCGGAAAAGAGAATGAGACCCCGCTGCCCCTGTCTGCCGAAAAGACGGTCCAGCAGGGAATCGGTCCGGCCGCCTTCCCCCTGGACTGTTTTCAGCACCTGGGCGGCCCGTTTGCGGAATGCCCCTTTGAGGGTGCTGCCCGGAATGTAGGTTTCCCAGGTTCCGTCTTCGGTGGAAGCGGGACCCCAGGTCAGCATCCGCATGAAGACGGTGTCGTAGGGTTTGCCGTATTTTCTTGAAATTTCCCGGTTTCCCTGCCCGCCGGCCCGGAAATCGACATGCTCCGGCTGGGACAGTTCCTGCCGGGTCCGCTCGCGGTAGGTTTTCAGAAATTCAATCTGGTTGTGATCATTGATGATGCTCTTGTTCAGGTTGCCGGGGTTGCGCATGAACCGGAAGGCGACACGGCTGTGGGCTTCGAGAAATTCCCGCCATGCCGCCGGACGGATGTTTTCCGGCGGGTTTTTCGGATCATTCCACTGGTCCTCGGAAATTTCCCCTGCTTTCAGCATCTCCTTGATCCGCATGTGTTCCTCGCGGCTTTCAATCTCCATGTCCACCCAGGCGTCACTCTGGAGCATTTTGATGTGCTGGTCCACCTGCTCGTAGATGCCCGGCAGGGCTGCCTGGACGGCCGGCTGGAGGGCCTTGGTCAGTTCCGCCTCATCGTCGATTGTTCCGGCGATCTTGTCCTTCAGTTCCGGCGCCATGCCCAGTCCGTCGGCAATCTCGCGCCATGCATCCCGGTCCAGTTCCCGCTGGGTCTGCTGCTGATGTTCCAGCAGATCGACCACCCGTTTGGACATGTTGGCCTTTTTTCCCAGCGCCTCCTGAAACGCTTCGTCGGCGACTTCCTGACTGGGAAACGGTTTTTCCGTCAGGGGTTCCAGTGCCTTGAGCAGTTTCTTGGAGAGACCGTATTTTCCCTTGCCGAGTTTCTTGAGGGAGGGTTCCGGCAGGATCCAGAATTCCGCCTCTTCTGCTGCCTGTTCACGGAGCCAGATGGCGATGACCCGGGGCAGGGTATCGGCAAACTTCTTTTTCCAGTCGTCGGGATTGAGAATCGGTCCGCCCAGGGCCATTTCCAGCCGGTTGCGGATGTCTTCCGGAATACCGCGCATGGCGCCGATCAGGTTTTTTGCCTCCACAGCGGCGAATGAGGGGACATGGGGATCGATTTTTCCCCAGTTCCAGCCGACCAACATCGGGTTCTGCGCATTGATGGTCATTTCCACCCGGAGGTGGTTGGCCGATCCGGACAGGGCCGGCGGGGCTTCGGGGGCGGGAAACGGCAGTTTCATCTCCAGCCGGAGGCGGCCCAGTCCCTTGCTCTTGCCCGCTCCGAACCAGAACCGTTCCGCCTTCATCTCTTCCAGCAGATAAAAGAGCCGGGCCTGGTTTTCGTTTTTTTTCAGCAGACCGTCATTGATGGTGAGAACCAGTTCAAAGGCCGAGTTCCGCAGAACGGTTTCCATCTTGTAGTTGGCATTGGCTTCGGAGGCCCATCGGTCTTCATTGAGCCGGATACCCATGCGCATGTCAAAGAAATTGTTCCGGGGGTAGCTCTCCTTCTGCAGTTTGCACTCGACCTTCTGAATCAGGTTGTCCGGCATTCCCTTGCCGTACATGCGTCCCCACAACTGGTTCAGAAGACCGATATTCTTTCCGTTCCGGGACTGGCCGATAAAAGCGTCCATCAATGCCTGGGCCGTTCCGCTGATCTCTCCGGCCAGGGAAACCAGCCGGTGACGGCCGTCTCCGTCCCGGGTGAAAAGGGTCTTGCGGGCATTTCCCCGGTAGATGGGCGTTACTGCGTAGAGCTTTCCTTTCAGTATCATATCCGTCTCCTCCCTCGCACAGGCACTTGGTTTACGCCTTCTGAAAAAAGAATGTCACGACGTGACCGGTCGTCGCAGTATCCCCGGACTGCTCTGTTTTAAGACAAACAATTTTCCGACCGTGTTCGTGAAGAATATCCGTGGGGGGGCAGCGCATCCGGTTGCCTTACCCGTTTCATCCGTGAATGAGAATGAGCATAATGAAACCCGAAAATCAAGTCAAGATCGTTTTTGAACATTTTGATAATACAGAAAAATATCATGGCAGGCAAATCAATCGGCGGGACATGCGGAGAAAAAACAGTGTCGTTCCCTTTGCTGCACCAGACCTTTACAAGCGGTGCGAAAGAATTATATTTCATTTGAGACTGTTGGTGACGAAAAATATGAGCGCCGCATCATCCAACCCAATACTGATGGAGGTATCCCCAATGGAAATGAAGAAGATTCTCTGGCCGACAGACTTTTCCAGCAGCGCAGCCAGGGCGCTGCCCCAGGTCAAATCCCTTTCTGAAAAGTATCAGACGGAAATTCATGTCCTGTTCGTGATGGAGGATATTGCGCATCATGCGCCCTGGTACGGTGTGCTGGACGAGGGGCATGTCAAGGAAGTGGAAGAGAAAACGGACAGGGCGGCCCGGAAGCATCTGGAGCAGATATGCGACAAGTATCTGGAGGGATGCCCCCTTTATATCAAGCATGTCGCCGCAGGTGATCCGGCCCAGGAGATACTGCGTCTGATCGATAAAGAGGAAATCGACATGGTGGTAATGTCGACAAGGGGAGGAAAGGGCCATTTTCCCTTCGGCAGTGTCGCCGAAAAAGTCGTGAAAAACGCGCCTGTTCCGGTGATTACCGTACCCGTACCGGCCGGTACGGAGGAGGCCGAAGAAGCATAATTCCTCGCCCCCTGGTGGAAACCCGCGGATGGAACGGGACGGAAGACGCCCTGCGGATACAGGGCGTCCTGACGTACTATTTTTCGCAGCCGCACTGCTGCCGGACGGCCGGCGCACAGCCATCCTCTCCGTGACAGTCATGAGTGCCGTGGCCGTGCCCCCCGCAACCGCATCCGCAGGCACAGTCCTGGACCCGTTCCGCCATTGCCCGGATGACGTCCCTGCCGGAGGCGGGGGATACATCCAGAATTCTGATGTTCAGATAAATATTGTCCTGCTGTTCCGGGAACGTGGGAACGGGCAGTGCAATATCCCCGAAATAGGGCGCAAGCTCTTTCCGCCTTACCGTCAGGGAAAGGGTATCCCCTGCCCTGTGATCGAGAAGCCGCTGTTCAAAGGGCGTCAGCCCGGTTTTGTCGATGCCGAAGATAAAGGCCGCAGTGACCGGTCCGTCGGTTACGTCCATCGTATCCGGACCTGTTCCGGCTTCTACGGAAAGGGTAATCTTTTTCAGATAGTCCACTTTTTCCTGCATACATTTCTCCTGTATCATCCGGTCGATGGTCCGCCGGATGTTCTGTCTCTTTTTTTTCCGATCTGTCCAATCTCTGCCCGATGTTTGATTGACGCCGGAAAACATATCCGCTTCGGGTATGCCGACTCCGGCCTGTAACGAACTTATCTCCTTTATGAAATTTAACCATCGATCCCGCTGTTTCAAGGCGATCCCGGTGCTGCTGCCGCCGTGCGCTTTGCTGTGCTGAAACTAAGGTGTTTTTTCTTGAAAAATATAAGGTTTACCGTATGGTGAAGGCTGGTGGATCATGATATAGTATAAATGTTTCGGTATAATAGTGGCGTGCGTACTGGTATTCTTATTGAATAGCCCGGAATCAGGAAAGGGGAAAATGTCATGTCTTTCAAAGAAAACCTGTTGAAGAAGATCAAAATCGATGATCTCACACGAATGGTGGTCAACTCCATCGGTGTGGATACCGGCGGACGCAACCGGGTGGACCGGGACAGCATGCGGGAGATGCTGGAACTGTGCGGCTATCCTCACATGAAGAACCGGGATCTGGAACTCTATATTCTGGAAGATGATGCGACAAAGAAGAATATTCTGGTCTTCGACAATGATCTGACGGTCTATCATACCACCGTGGAGGATGTGATCATGCGGAAGAGTCCGACGACCAAGGAGATGCTCAATGTCCGCAATGTCATGAAGATTCTTAACGACAAGGATGTGGTGGTCAGCAAAAAGGAAGAGACTGCCCGCCGCATCCGGGAGAAATGTGTCGGAACGCTGGACCTCTCTTATGACGCACCGGATATAGAAGGCATCGCCAGAGACGGTATCGGCGCCTTTGAGAACGGAGAGACGGACGGGGTACGCGAGACCCTGACCCTCTTTGAAGAACTGCTGGGCTTTACCGGACCGCCCAAAGGGTTTCAGGTCAAGCAGATGCGGGTTACCGGCAGACGCTCGCCGGATGAAGCGGGGAATGTGCTGTACGGCCCCATTGTGATGTTTGATCCGGACCAGAACATCCTGAAAATGGTGACGGAACCGGTCAGCAATGCGGACAAGGAGGAACTGAAACGGATTCAGGATATCGCCGCAGGTAAAAAGGATGCGCCGGTGGACGGGTATCCGGTGTTTCAGGAACTGAAGAAAATGGTACTGGCGGAAAAACCGGCTCCGGCCTGATGTCTCATCGTCCGGACGGCGCAGAGGGATAGGCGGTTTTCATGGTGGTTCTGATGTCGTTCCAGAGAGACGTTGCACTGCGGGCGTTTTTGACGGATGCCGTAAATCCCGGCGTTCTGCACATTCCGGCGATGGATGCAATCATACGGAGATGAAGGGTCGTTTCATTTTCCGGAACGATCAGGGGAATCACCAGACAGACAGGCTGCCGGTCGAGGGCGTCAAAGGGAACCGGCTTTTCCGGGCGGATCAGGAGGATGGCCACATGTTCCACCTCCGG
>JBEPXL010000058.1:0-11547 GCA_041641935.1 Desulfobacteraceae bacterium
CGGGAACTGGAACATGTGGTGCAGCGAACGGTTACGCTGGTGCGGGGCAATGTGGTCCGGAGCCGGGATCTGCCGCCGGAAGTGCGGTTCCATCCGGCGGCGACCCAGGGGACGCTGAATGAACGGCTGGAGGCGGTGGAGCGGGAGATGCTCTTTACCGCCCTGGAAAAGAATGACGGGGTGCAGACCCGCGCGGCAGAATCCCTCGGCATCAGTGAACGGGTCCTGCGATACAAGTTGAAAAAATACAGAATCACCCACAATGGTACATAAAAAGAAGTCAAACCGGACCCATGCGAAAAATTACACACCGGCGGAAGTCCGGAGACAGAATAGGAAAAGAGACCATCCTCCCCGGAGCAGGCTTTACGATGATGAGGACGGCTGGCCTTCCAGCAGATCCTGGAATTCTCCGGAAATTTCGTTTCCCTCCACCAGATTGGCCAGAAGACGGCTGCCGACGGCGGCCGGTGCAAAGACCATATCCGCTCTGGCCAGCTTCAGGAGATGAATCTCCCGTGCGGAACTCGCTACCGCAAGGATCTGCACGTTTTTATTGATATCCTTGGCCACCAGGGAAATGAACGCGTTTTCGCCGTCATCATCCAGGGCAGCGATCACCATGCGTGCATCTTTGATACCGGCTTTCTTCAGTGTATCGAAATTACTGCCGTCTCCCTGGATTGATGGATACTCCTGGATAAAGGGTTCACCGTCTTTTTCAATCACCTGGATAAACGGTATGTTCCGGTTCGCAAGCTCCTGTGCGGTATTCCGGGCAATCAGCCCTTCTCCGACCAGTATGACATGATCTTTCAGTTTCATCTTTTTTTCCGTAGGTGTGAGAATCCGGCCCAGCTGTCTGGAAATGGCGGGACCGAGGGTGGATACGATCACCGTGGCGAAAATGCTCATTCCGGCGACGATCAGCGAAACCACAAAAAGACGGGTTTCCGCTGTGTCCGGCGTAAAATCACCGTACCCGATGGTGGAAAGGGTAATGACCGTGTAGTAGAATGCCGAGGTAAGATTGCTGATATCGGGATCGAAGCCTGTCCCCAGGCGGTAGGCACCGAATGTTCCATAGGAAAGGACGGCCAGGATGCTGCTCACGGAAAGCAGGTAATTGGCCAGAACCGTCTGGCGGGTAAAATGATGCTGCAGCACAATCATGGTGATCAGCATCAGGGACGGCAGAATCAGGCTGATTCCCCAGCGGCTCAAACTGATATTGATACCGATGGTTATTCCCAGAAGAAGTACCGCAAAGGACCAGGCACTGCGCAGTCGCCACAGCAGCCCGATCCCCACAAGGATCAATGCACCGCCGACCACCATCTGGGTATTCTTCCCCAGTATGGCAAAGGAGCGGGCCATCTCGGAGAAGGCTTCACTCTGCCCGGCAGCAGGAACTTCATACTGGAAACCGCTCAGAATATTGAACAGGCCACTCAACGCCAGAATGACGGCAATCGGCCACTGGGGCCAGAGTACCCGCATCCATCGCGGGAATTTTTTGAGCCATTTCGGCGCGGTGGCGAGAGACAATGATACAGACATGTCTTCTCCCGATGTTATGGCCTGAATCCCGGGCGGTACTTCAAACCTGTCTCATATACTAAGCGTGTCTCAATTTCTTGTCAAGCATCTGCTTTCATCCTCTTCTTTCTGAAGGTAATTCATACTTAATTATTCTACGGTTTTCACATCATTCTGTGGTATGATCCGATTATAAAAGACAGGATCCGGCAGGTGTACCCGGTTCACCGCCGTCAGTTCCGCTGCAGGATTTCCGAACGTTTCACTTTTTTACACATTCTGCAGGGTTTTCCGCGGTCTTCTGCCAAACGAGAGAGAAGGAGGCACCCTTGATCAGAAAACTCTCCCTTCGTGTCAGACTGATCATCCTTTTTGTCGGCCTGGTACTCTGTTCCGTTCTGCTGATCGGTTCCCTCAGTGTGTACCAGTTTACCAGTTTCGGCCGGTTTGCCCGTTCCGCTACCCATGACGCCCTGACCCGCCAGGCGACCGATCTGCTGCAGGCTGGAGTGGAGTTCGACCATCAGACTGTCCGGACACTGCTGGACGCCACCGCAACCGATGCACTGCGTCTGTCCACATCCGCCACGACCAAAGGGTATTTTGCCGCGCAGACCGGCAGCAATCAGACCCTGAACCGGCTTATCGAAAAACAGGCCATAACCGCTGTAGAGGGGCTTGTCACCCTCTGTAACATCCAGGCCGACCAGATCAGCAGAAAACTGGACAAGGCACTCCAGATCGCCTCCTACATTCTGTCGTCCCGCGGCGGTTTCGACAGGACCGCCCTCCGTTATATCCGGCACATTCCCCACCCGGATACAGGCGCATCTCAGGCTGTGGTTCTGCCGGTTCTGCAGTTCGGATTTGACCAGATCGGCGGAAACAGCGCAGGCGAAGCGCCGACCGGCCTTGTCGATCATATCGGCCATCTGACCGGGCTGACCTGCATCCTTTTTCAGGATATGAATGAGGCCGGCGACATGATCGCTGTATTGCGGGCGGCAAATGCAGCCGACGGCAGCCGGGATATCGATTTCACCATCCCGGCGGTAATGCCGGACGGCAGTATCCATCCGGGTATCGCAGCAGTTCAGCGCGGAGACAGATACCGGGGCCGCACCCGCATGAACGGAACCTGGTGGCATGGCGCATTCCTTCCGGTGCAGGATGAAGAATCCGGAGACCGGGTCGGTATGCTCTTCATCGGAGAAGAAGAAAGGGAGAATGAGACGATCAAATCCGCTATTCTCAACACCGCCATCGGAGAGAACGGGTATGCGGCGGTGATGAACACAGCGGGGGAATTGATTGTTCATCCCCGTGCCGAACTCGTCGGCGCCGATGTCGTTGCCGATCTTCACATCCCCGAGTTCCAGACCGTGCTGGATCAGTACCGGAGCCGGGAAACCGGTGTAATATCCTATCAGTTTGAAGGCCAGCACAAATTTCTGTCCTACCAGTACTTTCCCCGATGGGACTGGATTGTGCTGGGAATCGGATACTGGAAAGAGTTTACCCGGGCGGAAACCGCCCGGGCCCTGCTGAAAGATGAGATGCTGTCGCTCTTTGCCGCTTCGGTAAAAGAGGTTGACGGCACGCCTGTTCCCTTCTACCGGCGTCTCTTCTGCCTCGGCCTGGAGGGAACAGGGATGGATGGGATGGTCTTTCAGAACGGGGAAGTATCCACACAGCCGCTTTCCGTGGATGACCTTCTCGGGGCGGAGGCCATCGCAACGCTGAAAAACGACAGGCATGCTTTCTCCGGCGTGGTGCAGTCACCGGCCGGAGATGTGATGCGGGTCGCTGCCCCTGTTACACTGGAGGGAGAAATGGTCGGCGCAGCGGTGATTGAAATGAACTGGGAACTCATCTGGGGACTTCTCAAGGACCGCGTATACGGTGAAACAGGGTATGCCTACATCATCAATGAAAAAGGGGTTCTGGTGAGCCATCCGCGGTACCGCATCGCTGATGACATAAACCTGAGCGCACCGGAATACGGCACACTGGCGGAACTGACCCAAAACCGGATGCAGAAAGGCGAAACCGGTTCCGCGGTCTACACCTTCGAAGGCGTCGAAAAATATGTTTTTTTCATGCCGCTGGCGGTAGGCGATAAACCCTATACCATCGCTGTTACCAGTCCCGTCAATGAATTCTTCCGGCTGAACGAAGCCATTGCGCAAAAGGCGGAGGATCATCTGAAAACCGGGCTTTCCGTTCTTGCCTTGTCGGCATTTCTTCTGATCGGCAGTGGCATATTGCTGGCTTTCATTGTTGCCCGGATGGTCGTCCGGCCGCTTTCGGTTGTCATTACAGGGCTTGTTCGCAGCGCGCAGCAGATTGTGCAGGCCGCGTCGGAACTCAATGGCGCCAGTCAGGAACTGGCCGAAGGGGCATCGGAACAGGCCGCATCCCTGGAAGAGACCTCTGCGACCCTGGAAGAGATGTCGGCCTCCACCCGGCAGAATGCCGACAATGCCCGGGAGACCAATGAACTGATGCAGACAGGCAGATCCGTAGTGGACAAAGCAGGGGATTCCGTTGCGCATCTGATGAAAACAATGAACACCATTTCAGCAGCAGGAAACGAAACCACCCGGATTATCCGGAACAGTGATGAAATCGCATTCCAGACCCGGCTGCTGGCACTCAATGCTGCCGTTGAAGCAGCACGGGCCGGACGGGCCGGCGCCGGTTTCGGTGTAGTCGCCGGTGAAGTCGGTGGTCTTGCCGGGCGGGCCAAGGATGCATCCAGAAGCGCGGCCAGTCTGCTGGAGGGAATTCTGGACCAGCTCTCTCTCAGTGTCCGGCAGACGGAAGAGACGCGGAAAGCCTTTGATGACATCATCAGCAGCACCGAAACGGTGAGCCATCTGGTAGAGGAGATCGCCGTCGCCTCCCGTGAACAGGCCAGAAGTATTGAGCAGTTGAATATTGCGGTGTCAGAAGTGGACAAGGTCACCCAGCGAAACGCCGCCACTGCCGAAGAAGCGTCGGCGGCCGCCGGCGAGATGCAGTTCCAGGCCGACCGGATGAAGCAGTATGTCCACGATCTGGGGCGGCTGGTTCACGGCGACAGGAAGGGGATCAGGAATGCGGCCAATGGAAACTCTTCAAAACTTCGTGCGCTGCCGTTTCCCAAACGATAGATCATGAGATAATACAGGTTTTATCGTGATCAATCTACATAAAAAATGGTATTGTGAAATGATGGGTGATTTCATTACATTGTCAGACTGTGTTGCATCAGAATGCTGGATGTTTTTCTTCTGTTGATCAGAAGCACGGAAAGAGCAGTTACTGGATAAAGTACCGACATACACAATATTCCCGCGTATGCAGAACCCAAACGGCGGATGAAGGAGGCCAAATGACCGATTATCATGAGCCTGCAGAGGAATTGACTGAACACGCGCGAAACTGCGCCAGGGCCCTGAAGAGTCTGAGAGAAGAGATCGAAGCGGTGGACTGGTATCACCAGCGGGTTGTCACGACCCAGGATGAATCCCTGAAAAAGATTCTGGCCCACAACCGGGACGAAGAGATCGAACACGCCTGCATGGCCCTGGAATGGCTGCGACGGAACATGCCGGGATGGGATGAACAGTTGCGATTATACATTTTTTCCGAAGGTGATGTGACGGCACTCGAAGAGGAAGAAGAAGCAGGCGGCGGCGAAGAGGAATCCGCCGGAAAAACAGCAGGCGGCGCGGATCTGGGCATCGGTAAACTGTAAATCGAAGGGAGGCACAATTACTATGGATATTTTACGACAGTCAATGGCTCCGATTTCGGAAGAGGCATGGGAAGAGATCAATACGCAGGCAACGAAATCCCTCACCAGTCATCTCTCGGCGCGACGTTTTGTCGATGTGAACGGGCCCATGGGATGGGATTTCGGTGCCATCCATCTGGGGCGGATTGAAATACTGGACGGGGAAGAAGTCGATGGCGTCCGTTCCGGCCTTCACAAGGTGCAGCCCCTTCTGGAATCCCGGATCCGGTTTTCCCTCAATATCTGGGAACTCGACAACGCCGCGCGGGGCGCACAGGATGTGGATCTGACCGCGATGGAAGAAGCGGCGGTGAAGATGGCCCTGTTTGAAGAACGGGCCATCTACTACGGATTTGAACGGGCCAGCATCCCCGGATTGAAAGCGGCAAGCGAATATGAACCGATGAAATATCCGGACAACATTGAAGAGATTCTCGGCACTGTTTCCGAAGGTGTCAACCGGTTCCATCGCGCCTCCATCGAAGGCCCCTATACCCTGATCCTGAATCCGAAGCGGTGGGGACAGCTGTCCAGCTTTGTCCGGGGATATCCGCTGAAGCCCCAGCTGCAGGAACTGATCGGTGGGCAGATACTGGTCAGCGATGTGGTCGATGATGTCTTTCTCGTCAGCCAGCGGGGCGAAGATTTTGTCATGACCCTGGGGCAGGACTTTTCCATCGGCTTTGAAAAGGCAGACAGCCAGGATGTCCACCTCTTCTTCACCGAATCCTTCACGTTCCAGGTATTTGAACCGGGCGCCGTTCTGGTGTTTGAATAGAAAGCAGATCCCGGGGCCGGACAGCGTTCCGGTCCCGGGGCAGATGTTATCCGCCAGCGGCGCTTTCCGGAAAAAAGACGGACCGGAAGCCATCCGGAACACGGGCCACTTTCCGGGGGCCGTAGTCAAAGAAGACGATCCCGGTTTTGGCCCTTGCCACCTCCTGACCCGTTTCCTTTCTGGTCAGCCGATAGAGGAAGTCAAAGCCATACCGGTTCAGGTCCGCTGCAGCGACCTCGATGGTCAGAATATCGCCGTAAAATCCTTCCGACCGGTAGACAATCGCCACGTCCGTCAGTACAATCCCCAGTCCCTCAATATCCAGTTCTCCGTATCCCCTGCTTTTCAGGCACTGCAGCCGGGCTTCATGAACCAGGGAGAGTACCGCATCATTGCCCAGATGGCCGCCGTAGTTAATATCACCGATGCGGACCGGAATGTCAGTGGAAAAAAGAAACCGGTCCGGCAGTTCAAGCTTAATACGCGCCATGAATCATCTCCTGATGTTCTGTGCCTGCTTCCGTCAGTCGCTGTACAAGCCGGTTCATGTCCGGGGGCATCGCCGCCTCAAACGCCATTTCCTGTCCGGTGGTCGGATGATGAAGCCGTATCCGCCAGGCATGAAGCATCTGCCGGGTGACGGGACGAAGCAGTTCCGTGATGGAGCGGGAATGGCGTTTCAGCATACCGTTTCCGCAATAGACCGGATCACCCACCAGGGGAAACCCTGCGGCGGCCGCATGGACCCGGATCTGGTGGGTTCGTCCGGTACGAAGGTCAAAGGTCAGGAGGGTGGTTTCGGGAAGTCTTGTGTGCACATGCCAGCGGGTTTCGGCGGCCCGGCCCCGTGGACTTCGGGTGGACATCCGTTTCCGGTCCACCGGATGCCGCCCGACAGGCAGATCAATCCGGCCGGACGGGGTGGCGGTATCGCCGTGTACAAGCCCCAGATACAGTTTCCGGATGGTCCGGGACTTGAACTGGGCCGCCAGTCGCTTCAGCGCCGGGCCGTTTTTGGCCACCACCAGAACCCCGGAAGTATCCTTGTCGAGCCGGTGGACGATGCCGGGACGCCGTTCTCCGCCAACACCGGTCAGGTCGGGGCAGTGGTAGAGAAGGGCATTGACCAGTGTGCCACCGGCGTGACCCGGTGCGGGGTGGACAACAAGTCCGGGCGGTTTGTTCACCACAAGCAGATCGGCATCTTCATGCAGGAGGTTCAGATCAATTGGTTCCGGTTCACAGGAACTCGGCGCAGGAGGAGGGATGATGCCATGAATATGATCGCCCGGCCGCAGGCGATAACCGGGTTTCCTGGATTTGCTGTCAACCTGCAGGATTCCCTGCCGGACCAGGGACGCCGCAAACGAGCGGGAGCAATCGGGAATGCGGGAAGCGATGAGGGTATCAATCCGCTGCCCGGCTTCATCTTCTTCTACTGTAATGGAAACATTCTGCGGGTGACACATGAACAGTGGATTAAGTGGATGCGAAGATCGACGCGATTTCCGTCAGTATGGTCTTCTCATCCGTTTCTTTGGCGGTAGAAAGCTCTTTTACCAGAAGAACCTGTGCGGTATCGTAGAGTTTGCGTTCTCCAAAGGAGAGGTCTTTAGACATTTTAAGGAGGGATAAATCGCGGAAGACTTCCGCCACTTCATACAGGGAACCAGTTTTAATCTTGTCCATATATTCCCGGTACCGGCGGTTCCAGGTCTGATTGTCTATGGGCCCGTCATGTTTTTCTTCCATCACCCTGTAAATTTCAGGGACTTCCTGCTGGCTGATCACATCCCGCAGCCCGACGGATTCGACGTTACTGATGGGAATCATAATCACCATATCATTTTCCAGAACCTTCATGATATAGAACTCATGCTTTTCACCGCCGACGACCTTGCTTTCGATGGCCTCTATGCGGCCTACGCCGTGGGCTGGATAAACGGCAAGGTCACCGATCCGGAATACCCGCATTTTCTTGTTGTTTATCTGTTCCTTCATCATCTTGTCATTCATTTTCCCACCACTGTAAACGGTTAATAAAACAGATATTCCACCAGCTTTATCTCAGATAAAGCCTGTATCCACATACAATCGCGATGCTCGGGATTGGATTGGTCTTCAGGTGATGAATACATAAATATCATGGAAAATTACCTGTTTTATACCATATCTTTGCAGAACAATCAAATAAAAAAGGATTGACGCGGTTTCCCGCGCCAATCCTTTCATTATGCGAACGTTTCGCAAAGAACCGGCTTATGCCGCCGGTTCCGCCGAACTGAGGGTATTACATCAGGAACGGAACCATCAGCAGGGCCACGACGTTCAGGATCTTGATCATCGGGTTGATAGCAGGACCGGCAGTATCTTTGTAGGGGTCGCCTACGGTGTCGCCGGTAACGGCTGCTTTATGGGCATCGGAGCCCTTGCCGCCCAGATGGCCGTCTTCAATGTATTTCTTGGCATTGTCCCATGCGGCACCGCCGGTGGTCATGGACAGAGCCAAGAACAGACCGGTCACGATGGAGCCGATGAGAAGCCCGCCCAGCGCAACCTTTCCGAGGAAAAGGCCGACCAGAACCGGCGCGATAACCGGCAGAAGAGCCGGAATCAGCATTTCCTTGAGGGCGAATACGGTTACGATGTCAACACAGGCACGGTAATCCGGTTTGGCGGTACCTTCCATGATACCCGGAATTTCCCGGAACTGACGACGAACTTCGTCAACAACAGCGCCGCCGGCATTGCCGACTGCCTTCATGGCGATGGAAGCGAACAGGAAGGGCAGCAGACCGCCGATAAACAGGCCGATGATCACGTTCACGTCAGACAGGTCAAAACGGATAACTTCTTGTCCACCGTGCAGGGTAAATTCCTGAACGTAGCAGGCGAACAGCACCAGGGCGGCCAGACCGGCGGAACCGATGGCGTATCCCTTGGTAACAGCTTTGGTGGTGTTTCCGACAGCGTCCAGCGGATCGGTCACATTCCGCACACTCTCGTCCATTTCGGCCATTTCGGCGATACCACCGGCGTTGTCGGTGATCGGGCCATATGCGTCAATGGCGATGACCATACCGGTCATGGAAAGCATGGAAACAGCAGCAGTGGCGATACCGTAAAGTCCGGCAAAGTCATAGGCCAGATAGATGCCGAGGCAGATGGTCAGAACCGGGGCTGCGGTGGCCTGCATGCTGACAGCAAGACCGGCGATGATGTTGGTGGCATGACCGGTGGTGGAGGCTTCCGCCACGGATTTGACCGGGCCGTAAATGCCGGTGTAGTACTCGGTGATGATCACGATAACCACCGTCAGAACAAGACCGACCAGGGCCGAATAGTAAAGGGCCATGGGGGTGATTTCGCCGCCCAGTCCTTCAACAAGGACATAGTTGGTGGCATAGTAGAAGGCGATGGCAGCCAGAATTGCGGAACCGAACATGCCTTTGTAGAGCGCGCCCATGATGTACTCGCTCCGTCCCAGCCGGACAAAGAAGCAGCCGATCATGGAGCAGACGATGGAAATTGCGCCCAGGAGCAGGGGGTATTCGGTAGCGATGATCAGTTTGGGGAAAAGCAGGTTGCCGATCAGCATGGCGGCAACAGTAGTAACAGCATAGGTCTCGAACAGGTCAGCGGCCATACCGGCACAGTCACCGACGTTGTCGCCGACGTTGTCTGCGATCACAGCCGGGTTTCTCGGATCGTCTTCGGGAATACCCGCTTCGACTTTACCCACGAGGTCAGCGCCGACATCCGCACCCTTGGTGAAGATACCACCGCCCAGACGGGCAAAGATGGAGATGAGGCTTCCACCAAATCCCAGAGCGACCAGCGCGATAACGGCTTCTCTGACAGGAGTCCCGGTCATAATCAGGACTGCATAGTATCCTGCCACAGAGGTCAGCGCCAGAGAGGCGACCATCATACCGGTAACCGATCCGCCTTTGAACGCCAGCGCCAGGCCCTTGGCCAGGCCGCCTTTTGCGGCTTCAGCAGTCCGGACGTTGGCCAGAACGGAAACCCGCATTCCGACGTAACCGGCAATAAATGAAGCCACAGCGCCAATCAGGAAGCCGATAGCAGTTTTCGTACCCAGCGTAAAGAAAATGATCACGAAAATGATACCACCGGCAATCGACATGCTCTTGAGCTGCCGGTTCAGGTAGGCAATCGCCCCTTCCTTGATCGCGTTGGCAATCTCCTGCATCCGCTCATTTCCTGCGGGGGCAGCCTTGACGATGCCGGCAATGATGATGGCATAGAGCACACCTGCAACACCGACCAGCGTGCAGAACAACGGCAGATTCTTCAGTACAACTTCCATTTTACCTCCATCTCATGATTGACAGTTAACGTTTGCGGTTGAACACGTTCATTCCTTCCTTTGTGCCTTCACAAAGGACTGTCACCACTGAATTTCGCCCCGTTACAATCAGCCGTTTCAGCATTTCAACCTCTTCCGGGGAAAACCGCCCCAGTACATGATCGATGACGCTGACGCCGGTTCCGGGACGTCCGATGCCCATCCGGAGACGCACAAAATCGCCGCCCCCGAAGACATCCATTAAAGACGCAACTCCTCGGTGTCCCCCGTGACCTCCTTTCTCTTTAATTTTCAGTCTTCCAAATTCAAGGTCTATGTCGTCATGAATCACAATCACATCATGGACGCATATCCCGAAATCATCACATATCCGGTGAACCGGAGGACCGCTCCGGTTCATATAATTCATCGGCCTGGCGATGATCGTCTCCGCACCGTCGATCCGTCCTCTTCCGAAAACCGCACCGTACGCCTGCACAGACAGCGCAATGCCGTACTGTTCCGCCAGAGCGTCGGCCACCATGAATCCGATGTTGTGCCGGGTTCCGGCATAGACTTCGCCGGGATTTCCCAGCCCGGCCACCAGCCGGAGACGCTCAGACATGGAAAACGATTATTCTTCTGATTCTTCGACCGGCTCGGAAGTTTCAGTTTCAAGAACCTCGCCCTCAAGACCTTCTTCGACTTCCTCTTCTTCAGGCTCTTCTTCCCTCATCGGGCTGACGCAGGTGATGACGGTGAAATTGACATCAAACGGAAATTCCACGCCTTCTTCCGCCGGAACATCCTCAATATGGACGGCATCCCCCATATCCAGATCGGAAATGTCAATTTCAATGGAACTGGGAATCTTGTTCGGGTAGCAGAGGACTTCCAGTTCCCGGCGGACAATCTGGATGGTTCCGCCTTTTTCAACCCCGACGCTGTGGCCGGTGGTGATGACCGGAACATCGACCCGTACCTTCTGTTTCACGTCGAACTCGTAAAAGTCGACATGGAGCATTTCGCGCTTGACCGGCTGAACCGCCAGATCCTTTACCATGACGGTGCAGGGAGAACCGTCACCATCCTCGACCACTAGGTTCAGCAGGAAGTGGGCTCCCTCCGATTTCTTGATGA
>JBEPXL010000059.1:0-4809 GCA_041641935.1 Desulfobacteraceae bacterium
ACAGACCTGTCTTTTTTTCCCAGAAACGGATGGGAAAAGACGGCAGGGAATATGATATTTACAAGTTCCGCTCGATGATCGTGAATGCAGAACGGATCAGCGGTCCCATGTGGGCGGGAGAAAATGACAAGCGGGTGACCCGGCTGGGATGGTTTATCCGGAAATGGCGGATCGATGAAATTCCCCAGCTGTGGAATATCCTGAAAGGTGAAATGAGTTTTGTCGGCCCCCGCCCGGAGCGGGAGCACTTCGTGAAGCAGCTGGAACTGGCCATTCCCTACTACCGGGAACGTCTCACCGTCAAACCCGGGCTGACCGGATGGGCCCAGGTCTGTTACGGCTATGGCGCATCCGAGGACGATGCCAAAGAGAAGCTCAATTACGACCTTTTTTATATCAAGAACATGTCCATCGCAATGGACCTGATGATTGTAATGCGTACAGTAAAGATCGTTCTGTTCGGAAAGGGACGATAATCTGTCCGCAGGTTGACCGGGTCTGATCACAGACCGCCCGAACCGGTTCTTCCTGCCGGAATTTCACATATCTGCAGAGGTTGGTTGGCATCCGCAAATGTAACTGACCAGGCGGAGCTATGCAGTTGATAAAGACTGCCTGGTGAACCGATTCCTGTTCCGAAACAGGTAAATGACAGGACCAATGCCGATGAAAAAAAATCTGATTATCCCGATCATTCTTTTGACCCTGCTGTTGACCGCATGTGCGTCGGACACCAGATCGGTCGACCGGCGTATCCGGAACACGGAAAGTACCGAAACCGTCGAACTGGGAGAAACACAGACGGATGAGGATACCTATATCATCGGAAAGGGTGATATTCTGGAAGTGACCACCTGGAAAGAAGAGGACTTCACCCGGGAGGTTCCGGTCCGGATCGACGGCAAGATCAGCTTTCCGCTTGTCGGCGATTTGCAGGCCGCAGGGCGGACAACCGAAGCAGTGACAGCGAGTATACAGGAACAGCTGAAAGAGTTTGTCACCCATCCCGTGGTTTCCGTTGCGGTGAAAGTCCCGGTCAGCCAGAAATTTTACATTATCGGTGAGATCGTCAAACCGGGAGAGTATCCGCTGGCAAAAGATCTGACGGTAATGCAGGCCTTTGCGCTGGCCGGGGGCTTTACGGAATGGGCCGGAAAAAACGAGATAATTGTTATCCGCCGGAAAAACGAGATGGAACAGAAGATCCGCGTCAACTATCAGGATATTATCAAGGGCAGGGCACTGCATCAGGATATTCCTCTGAAGGCGGATGATATTATCGTTGTTCCATAGGGAGGTTTCCTTCGGGTTCCGGTGCTGGCTTCAGGTCGTTATTTGTATCTTCCTCTGCCTGATCATCACGGCCTATGGTGCTTTCGCCGAAACCAGGATCCTGATTAAACCGATTCTCCTGGTCACGGAAGAGATTACCGACAATCTCTTTCTGACGGAAGAGGGGGAGCGGTATGATTTTATCACCTTCGTTGCGCCGGGAATATCGGCACAGGCCAGAAACCGGACAATGGACATCAATTTCCTGTATCAGCTGGGTTACAGCAGCTACAGCCGGTTTTCCGAAAACAATTCCTGGCGTCATCTTTCCCAGCTGACCGGCCAGATCGCCTTCTCCCGCCATACCCTTCTGGAATTCAGCAACAATTTCCGCATCACGGAAGAACCGACCGTGGATCTGCGGGACCGGCTGCTGGAACTCGATGAAGAAGAACAGGATCTGGAAGAAGACCGGGTGACGGAACAGGAAGTCGTGCGGCGGGTCCGGGATCGCCAGTTGAGCAATACCGCCCATGTGGGGCTTGCGCATCAGCTGAACCCGTACAGCACCATCACCATGAACTACGATTACAGTGTCGACAACAGCGAAGATCCCACTGTCCGTAACCGGACGCGACACACCCCGTCTCTTGAACTGGAATACTGGTTTGTTCCCGAACGCATGGGGCTTGAGGCGGAACTGGTCTACAGCCGGGATAATACCGATGATTCCCTGGACGAGTTCGGCTATCAGGAAGAGCGGATCGGATCAGCGGTGACACTGAATTACTGGCCCCTGCCGAAACGGCTGGGATTGAAAGGCGGGCTTGCCTATGAACTGGGCGTCACCAATGAAGAGGAAGACGCCCTGGACCCGATGCGTTCCCCGGACAACTGGTTTGAAAGCCTCTCCCCCCTTGTCGGCTTCACCTATCTTCTCCCCTCCATCAAGGCCGGTATAGAAACGGAATTCTATTACAAAAAGGCGATCACCTACGATGACGATAATGATCTGACAGACCCGACAGATGATTTTAATACCTGGTTCGGCAGTGCCGAAATCTACCGGCAGTTCAACCGGCAGTGGAAAGGGATCTTCGGCTTCCGGTACAGCCGCACCGACTTTCAGGGACCGGATGTATTTGATCCCGACGGGGAAGACTTCGAGGAAGATTACACCGTCTATGAACCGTCGGCCGGTGTCGAATATCTGATGATGGATGAGCTTCCGCTGGCCCTCCGGGTCGGTTATCTGATTCGTGAGAAGGAGTTTTCCGGGACAGAGTCGGCCATTACCGTAAACGGCCGGCTCGGGGCCTGGCAGTTTGTCCGGAACGGCTCTCTGAAGTTCAACGTAGCCAGCGGATATGACGAGTCCCTTCTGGATGCCGAAAGACTCGGGTTCGGGTTCTATTATAATGCGGATCTCGCCATCGATTATATTTTTTCAAAAAATCTGAAGGGAGATGTCTACGGTTTCTATGAACGAAACCGGTTTATTGATTTCGAGGACACGCGAAATGACCGTGTCATCGAAGTCGGCACGGGATTGTCCTACACGCCGCTACGGTGGCTGCTGCTGAACTTTTCCTACCGGCACCGGGAAGTTGACTCAACGGAAGAGAACGACAGTTACCGGGAGAACAGAATCATGATGAAGGCGGTTCTGTCTCCCTATCGTCCGTTTCAACTCTACTGAAAGAAGCACAGGAAGCAAGAGAAGCACAGGAAGTAGAGGTCGTACAATGATGAATCTGAAACATACGTTGATTGCCGCAGGTGTGATGGTTCTGGGCATGCTGATGCTGCAGTTTGTCAATCATGCCGAAGATATCCAGCCCAATGTTCCCCTGTCCGCCTTTCCGTCCACCATAGATGAATGGGCCGGTCAGGAACGGCGTTTTGATCAGGCCGTATATGATGAACTGGGGGTGGACGATTCCTATCTGGGTGTCTACCGGACACCTGACGGCCGTCAGGCGCAGATTTATATCGGCTTTTATCAGAGCCAGCGGGAAGGGGATCTGATCCATTCCCCCAGAAACTGTATGCCGGGGTCCGGCTGGAATATTATCAGGAGTTCACTGACCCCGGTGAACCGGATGGGCGAACCGGCGAAAGTGATCCGGATGGTCCTGCAGAACGGGGAGCGGAAGCAGGCGATGCTTTACTGGTTTCAGTCCCGGGGCCGGATCATTTCGTCGGAATACATGCAGAAAATATATCTGGTGGTCGATTCCATCACCCGGCACCGGACCGACGGCTCCTTTATCCGGCTGCTGGCCCCGATCGTCGATAATGATGAAGAAAAGGCATTTGCCAGCCTGAAAGAGTTTGCAGAGAAGGTCATGCCGGTGCTGGACCGGCATATTCCTTCCTGATGGAGATGGTTCCGATGCAGAAAAGAATCCACTACGCTGTATATATTCAGCTTGCCGTACTGACCGCCGCGTTTTTTCTCCTGTACGGCGAAATTATCATGAAACTGGTTCAGGACTGGTCTGTCGATGACAACTATTCCCATGGGTTTCTGATTCCCTTTATTGCCGGGTACATGGTCTGGCAGAAAAAGGAAAAACTGGCCCGATACCGTCCGGTGCCGAGCAAATGGGGCCTTCTGGTGATGGGGATGGGCATTCTGCTGTTCATTGTCGGAAACATCGGTGCGGAACTCTTTACCATGCGGTTTTCCATTGTCGTGATGATATTCGGAACCGTCTGGTATCTTTTCGGCTTTCAGATTCTGCGGGAAGTGACGATCCCGATCCTCTATCTCATCTTTATGATTCCGCTTCCTTCCATCATCTGGAACAAGATCGCCTTTCCCCTTCAGCTGCTTGCCGCGCGGCTGACGGCAGACGTGGTACAGATGATCGGCATACCGGTACTGCGGGAAGGAAACGTTCTGCACCTGGCCAACACCTCTCTGGAGGTTGTGGACGCCTGCTCGGGTCTGCGGTCGCTGACCTCGCTTCTGGCCCTGAGCGGTGCGTTTGCCTATATGGTTTCCCTCAACATTATCAACAGGTGGATACTCTTCTTCTCCGCCATTCCCATTGCCGTGGTGGTGAATATCATCCGCCTGACGGTGACAGCGATCATGGCGCGATGGATGGGAGAGGCGGCGGCCCAGGGGTTTCTCCATGACATGTCCGGTATTATCGTGTTTGTCTTCGCGTTTCTGCTGCTGGGAGCGATGTGGGGCGTGTTGAACCGGTTTGAGCAGAAGAAAGAAAGTGAACAGCAGTGACGCCCTCTGTTCTGATCAGTGTCGATGTGGAAGACTGGTTTCAGGTGGAAAACTTCAAGTCCTGTATTCCGTTCTCCTCCTGGTCCGACCGTGAACTGCGTGTGGAGCAAAATACCCATCGGATACTGGATCTGCTGGACAGCCACACGGTGCGGAACGGAAAACCGAAAGCGACTTTTTTCATGCTCGGCTGGCTGGCGGAACGACTGCCCGGTCTGGTCCGGGAAATCCGGCACAGAGGACATGAGGTCGCCTCCCACGGGTTCAACCACAATCTCTGTACCAGT
>JBEPXL010000059.1:4819-11487 GCA_041641935.1 Desulfobacteraceae bacterium
CTGACAGTAAGCAAGAAGCTTCTGGAGGATATCACCGGCACGGCAGTGATCGGCTATCGTGCGCCGAGCTTCTCGATCAATGAAGATATCCTGAAGATCATCGAGCAGGCGGGATATGCCTACGATTCCAGCTACAACTCCTTCGGGCTGAATGAACGGTACGGCCGGATCGATATCGCCAATGGAAACCGGAAGGGAATAGCGGTACAGCTTTCCGATGATTTCTGGGAACTGCCGATGAGCAATCTGCAGATTGGTTCGACCATCCTGCCCCTTGCAGGCGGTGGCTACTTCCGCCTGTTTCCGTTTCCCGTTTTCCGGGCCGGCATTCAGGCGATTCTGGAGCGGGACAACGCCTACCTCTTCTATCTTCACCCCTGGGAGGTGGACCCGGAACAGCCGCGTGTCCGGGAAGCATCCCGATCCTTCCGTTTCCGGCACTACGTCAACCTGAAGCGGACCCATTCCAAGCTGGCCTCCCTGCTGCGCCGGTTCTCGTCCTGCGAGTTTGTCACCTGCGCCGAATACCTGCGCCGGAACACATCCATTTCCCGTCCCACCCACTGAAAGATCCCTTATTATGCTGCTCATTGATGCCCATGTCCATATTCACGACTGTTACGATATCAGCCGATTTCTGCAGGCCGCCAGATCCAGTTTCCGGAGCGCCGCTGCACGGAACGGTGATGGATCGACAGCCGAAAACGGAATAACCGGCGTACTGCTTCTGACGGAATCCGCCGGAAAGGATGCATTCCATTCTCTTGCCCGGCTTGTTGACACGGAACAGCAGACCATTCCCGGCGCAGGTACGGTATATTCGACCGGAGAAGCGGAATCACTCCGGGTACAGATGGAGGACGGCTGCCAGCTCTTCATCATTGCCGGACGTCAGATCGTCACAGCGGAAAAGCTTGAAGTGCTGGCCCCCGGAATGGCGGCGTCTTATCCGGACGGAAGGCCGATGGAACAGGTTCTGTCGGAAGTCAGGGAGAACGACGCTCTTCCGGTGATTCCCTGGGGATTCGGTAAGTGGATCGGGCGCAGGGGAGAAATTGTGGAACACCTGCTGGAGACCCATGATCCGGAAGATTTTTTTCTGGGGGACAATGGCGGGCGATCCGCCATCGGTCCGTTTCCCCGGCTGTTCAGAAAAGGACAGTCCCTCGGTTTCCGTATTCTGCCGGGCAGTGATCCCCTGCCGTTTTCCAAAGATGTCCGGCGGGTGGGGAGTTACGGCATTCAAGTCAGTACCGCCGTATCACCGGATTATCCGGCAGCGGATGTAAAGCGTATTCTTCAGGATTTGACCGTTCTGGTTCTTCCCTATGGCCGGCTGGAACAGCCGATACCGTTTTTGCGGAATCAGGTGGCCATGCAGTTCAAAAAGCGAGGAAGATAGCCGGACGACCGGAAATCAAACGCAGTATGTACCTGTGCATCAATTTCGTTACATTTTCTGCAGAGGCAATTCCCCTGTGGGTGCTGTGGTTGCCCCGGAAAAGGGCAGGCACGGGGGCCTGCCCCTACAGATGTAGGTACTTATGCATAAAACGATCACGTCCAGGAGGATTACATCCACATCATGAAAGCCCTTGTCATCGCTCCCCAGCCCTTCTTTCTCTGTTCTTTGGTACTCAACTGTGACAGATGTGTCCTCATGACGGCTATGTATCTGGTGCAGGGTTAATCTGATGGCACGTATTACCCGTTCACCCGCTTCGGCGGAAACAGAAAACTTTGATCTCATTATCGTCGGGGGCGGCATCTACGGCGCCATGCTCAGCCTGGAAGCCTGCCGGAGAGGACTGCGCCCCCTGCTGCTGGAGCGGGGCGATTTTGGGCAGCACACCAGTTTCAACAGCCTCCGGATCATTCATGGCGGTCTTCGCTATCTACAGAGCCTTGATCTTCAACGGTTCAGGGATTCCATGGCAGAGAGGCACTGGTTTTTGAAAAACTTTCCCGGCCTTGCCAGACCACTCCACTGCCTGATGCCCCTGTATGGTGAGGGACTTCGTAAACCGCACATCCTCAAGGGGGCCCTCTTTGCCAACGATCTGCTCTCTTACCGCCGCAACCGGAATGTTCCACGGGAATGTCACCTGGACGCAGGAAGGGTGATTCCACCGGAAGAGACAAAACAGATATTTCCGGATGTGGATACAGATGGACTGAAAGGCGGCGCCGTATGGTGTGATGCCTTTATGCCCGATTCCCAGCGTCTAATAATCGAAATCATCGCTCATGCCTGTGAAAAGGGAGCGAAAGCGCTCAATTATGTGGAAGCCCTTGAACTGCTGAAAGAGGATGACCATACTGTCGGAATACGGGCAGAGGACAGGGAAACACGTAGGGTGTACGAATTCAAGTCTCCTCTGGTGATCAATACAGCGGGTCCCTGGAGCGGAAGTTTTGCAGCCGGTATCGACCCTGAAGCAGAGGAAGAACTCTTCCGTCCTTCACTGGCGTGGAACATGCTTCTGGATCGGGATGCCCTGTCCGATCATGCCGTTGCCGTGGCGCCCAGAAAACCGAATGCGCACACCTACTTTCTGGTCCCCTGGAAAGGCCGAATCTTTGCCGGAACCGGTCATGTTCCCTGGACCGGAAAAATTGTTGAACGGCCCATGCCTTCAGAAGAACAGACAGCGGCATTTCTGGCAGATTTGAATCTCGCCATTCCCGGCCTGGACCTGAAGTCACAGGATATACTTCGGATATTTTCAGGGCTTCTTCCTGCAAGCAGATCGGGTACAGCAAAGGTCTCTGTGCGGGAGGTTATTCTGGATCATGAAGAAAGGGGAGGACCGGTGGGATTCTGGAGCGTCTCCGGCGTCAAGTTTACAACGGCACGTCGGGTAGCCGACAAAGCCCTCTCCAGAATCTTTCAGGACGTGGCGATATCGGGAGAAACCAGAGGACCTTCATATCTGAGAAAATATTCTTTTGATCTGGATATTTCTGAACCTTCTTGCGTCACCAGGCATCATGATGAATTGCGGACCATCATAGAAGAGGAGTCTGTGGTTCATCTGGATGATCTGATGTTACGCCGGACAAATCTGGGGGATTTTCCGAAGCAGGCGGTTTCCCTTGCGCCGATGCTGTGTCACCTGTTTGACTGGGATAATGAACGCTGTGACACTGAATGCGAGCGGATAGCGACAGCAGTAGTTCATAATTCAGTAGGGTAAAACAGATTATAGCGCATGAGGTAAAGGAAATGAATAACTGATGAAGTCTGACAAACAGAAAATCAGAATAGAGAAAAAAGCGATTAACCAGCAGCTTCACGGCAGCGAACAGTCCCTTCTGAAACGTTATGCCCATAAAGCTGTTGGAAAGGCTAATCTTTCATCTCTGGCAGCCTATGAAGTTATCCAGTTCATCGCCGGGAACATGAGCGGCACGCCGGGGTACGGCCTTCGTAAATTTTTGTTTCCCCTGTTATTCCGATCTTCCGGAAAGGGTGTAATTTTCGGCAAAGGTCTGACATTGCGTCATCCTGGAAAGATCAGCCTTGGCAATCATGTTGCCATTGATGATTATGTCATGTTGGATGGAAGTGGAGCCGGGGAAGAGGGAATCACTGTCGGAGATCATGTAATTATATCCCGCAATTGTGTTATTCAGGGCAAAACCGGACCTGTTGTTTTGGGTAAGCGAACCGATATCGGGTGCAATACCATTCTTTCATCCGTGGGAGGAATATGTATTGGAGAATCGGTGCTAATCGCTGGAAACTGCTATATTGGAGGAGCACGATATTACTATAATCAAATCGACATTCCCATGATGGATCAGGGAATTTATTCAGAGGGAGATATTATTATTGGTGAAGATGTATGGTTAGGTGCGAATGTGACGGTTCTGGATGGTGTGAGCATCGCCAGGGGGTGTATAGTGGGGGCTGGCTCAGTTGTGACATCAGCGCTTCCTGAATACAGCATTGCTGTTGGAAGTCCAGCACGAATTATAAAGACAAGAAAGCCATAGTTATGAACTTTAGGGGTGGAAGTTTGGCGGAAATCTTACCGATAAACTTTATGAGGAGATATAAGTGAAAAAGAACATGAGAATTCTGTTTTTAGCTCCACATCCTTTTTTCCAGAATAGAGGAACACCTATTGATGTATTATTGGTCTTGCGTGTTCTGGCAGAACGAAAGAATACTAAGGTAGATTTACTGGTTTATAATGAAGGTGATGACGTTGTTTTACCAAATCTCACTATTTATCGCACTCCGGATGTGTCTTTCCTGAGAAACATTCGTCCCGGTTTTTCCTTTAAAAAGCTCTTATGTGATGTGTTTATTTTTATTCGCAGCTGGCGAATGGTACATAGAAGAAAATATGATATCATACATGCAGGAGAGGAAGCTGTTTTTTTTGCTGTATTTTTCAAATTGCTTTATGGCATCCCCTATGTATACGATCTGGATTCCTCCATTGCTCAGCAGATTGTAGAGCAGAAAACGAATCTTCGCGTTTTTTCACCTTTCTTTAATTTTCTGGAAGGATGGGTTATAAGAAGGAGTATGGTAAATCTTCCAGTCTGTAATGCCCTGGCAGAGTTGTGTCGAAAAGAAAAATCCCGGAAGACCGTAACCCTTCATGATATCTCACAGCTAAATAATCCTTATGCTCCTAAAACTGGTTCGATGAAACGCGATCTCGGTATCAATGGACTTATTTTATTATACTGCGGTAACCTTGAACCCTATCAGGGAATTGATCTTCTTCTTGAAAGCTTTGCTGTTGCTTGCAATAAAATTGACAATGTTGATCTGGTTGTCATCGGTGGCATTGAAGAGGATATAACATATTATAGAGAGAAAGCAAATAAATTGGGCATACCTAAAAAGGTTCACTTCTTAGGTCCACGACCTTTTACGGAACTTGATTATTATCTTGCTGAAGCTGATATTCTTACTGCACCACGAATTCGGGGAATTAATACGCCAATGAAGGTATTCCCTTATCTGCACGCAGGAAAGCCGGTTCTCCTTACGGACCTCTTCACTCATAATCAGATAATCTCGAAAAAAGAAGCGTATCTTGCCCCATCGGAGCCAGCCAAGTTTGCTCAAGGTATTATTGAACTTGCTGAAAATGATAAGTTAAGAGAAATACTGGGTAAGAGAGGCCGTGAATTTATAGAAAGAAACCATACCTTTGCAGCACATCAAAAAAGGCTGCATTCTGTTTATGACTGGGTAGAAGAACAGTTATAGTAAGTTGCTTAAATTATTATGAATATTAAAAGGTAATTATATGAAAGTTCTGGTAACAGGTGGAACAGGATTTACTGGAAGTAAGTTGGCAAAAAAGCTTTTTTTCTCTGGTGTTCAAGTCAGACTTCTCGTTCGCGACAAATCAAAGGTACAGTTCTCTGATGGTTTTGAACCTGAATTAATTGAAGGTGATATTCGAGATAAAAATTCTGTGGATATGGCTGTAAAAGGAGTTGAGAAAGTTTTTAATATTGCGGCTGTATTCCGGACTGCGGGCATTCCAGATCAAGCTTATTGGGATATTCATGTAAAAGGCACGGAAAATTTACTCAAAGCATCATTGAGATATGATGTTGAAAGATTCATTCACTGCAGTACGATGGGGGTTCACGGTCATGTGGAGCAAGGCCCTGTAAATGAAGAATATCGTTTCAGCCCTGGTGATATTTATCAAGTTACAAAACTGGAAGGTGAATTGAAAGCACTGGCTTTCGGGAGAGAAAGTGGCTTGCCCGTAGCGATTATCAGACCTTGTGCTATCTATGGACCTGGTGACATGCGACTCTATAAGTTATTTAAACTGGCTTCTAAAAAAGTAATTCCTATACTGGGGTCAGGTAAAATATTTTATCACATGATTTATATAGATGATCTTGTAGATGCATTCCTTCTGGCTTCAAAAAAAGAACAAGCTATTGGAGAATCTTTCCTTATTGGAAGTGATGAAGTATTAAGTTTATTAGAATTGATAAATCGCTTGAGCGCACTTCTTGACAATAAACCTGTAAAGCTTTTTTTGCCGGTTAAACCCTTCCAGAACATCGGAACATTATGCGAAAGACTCTGTATTCCTCTTGGAATAGAGCCTCCGATTTACAGGCGAAGGGTTGACTTTTTTACAAAAAGTCGGTTTTTCGATATTAATAAAGCCAAAACATTACTTGGCTTTTCACCAAAAATAAGCATTGATGAAGGGTTGACCCGAACTGCAAACTGGTATCAGAGGCAAGGCCTTTTGTAAATCCAAACATTATCTCACCCCAGGGCAATCGCATCTTGACTCAAGATGCAAGAACCTTTAGAAGGTAGTCATTGTCCCACCCTGCTCTGAGCCGTTTGTTCTTGATGCCGTTCTTGACGGTTTTCTCTGCACGGAGCAGGTTCAAGGCAATATGGCGGAGTACAGCAAGGTTTTGAGGAGCCTGGTCTTTGCGAACGCGGCATTCGTCTTCTCGGAATGCGACGTCGAGGATCCAGTGTACGCAATTCTCTATGCCCCAGTGGCTGCGCACTGAATCGGCAAAGCGTTGGACATCCCCTTCAAAGCTGGTGATGTAGAGTCGGCTCTCACAGGTTGTCTTCTCATCTATGGTACGTTCCGATTCGACCATGCCGATGCCCTTGATGCCTTTCCATTTTGCCTTTTGCTCCA
>JBEPXL010000060.1:0-11402 GCA_041641935.1 Desulfobacteraceae bacterium
AATATCAAGTTTGATCAGCCGGTCGAACCCCTGTCCGCCACGGAACTGGAGAGCCTGCGGCAGCGCCTCCGGATCGATCCGGACCGGCGGATCATTGTCGCGGGCAGCACCCATGAAGGAGAGGAAGCCATTCTGGCAGAAGCATTCCAGCATCTCCGGCAGCGCCATCCGGATCTTTTTCTGATCGTTGTACCGCGAAATCCGGACCGGGCGCGGCGGGTATGCGGCATCTTCTCCGGAGCCGGTGTGTCCGCGATGACCATGACCGAAGCGGAACAGAACCCATCCGGAACCGCCTGTGATATCCTGGTCGTGGACCGGATCGGTGTGCTGAAACAACTGTACGGACTGGCGGATGCGGCGTTTGTGGGCGGCAGCCTGATCCCCTTCGGCGGGCACAATCCCCTGGAACCGGCGGCCCTGGCAAAGCCGGTTCTGTTCGGGCCGCACATGAGCGAATTTGCGGAAATTTCACACCTGCTGCTGACATCCGGCGGTGCGGTGCAGGTGGCAGACGGGGCGGGATTTTCCAGCACCGTGGACCGTCTTTTCGGAGACCGGGAAGCGGCCGACCGGATCGGACAACAGGCGCTGCAGGTGTTCCGGGAAAACAAAGGGGCGGTACAGCGGACCCTGGATGTGATCGAAGCGTACCGGGCCAGATGAGGGATATACAGCAGAAGGTGGAATCGGTCATCGCCGGAGAAACCCGGCACGGCCTGCTGCCGTCCGTTCTGTCCGGGCTTTCGCTGCTCTACAGCGGTATCATGCAGGGGCGTGCCCTTCTCTACGAACGGGGCATTTTACAGGCAAGAACCCTGCCCTGTCCGGTAATCTCGGTCGGCAACCTCACCGCCGGCGGAACCGGCAAGACGCCCATGACGATCTTTCTGGCAGACGCCCTGCAGCGGAAGGGATACCGGGTGGCCATCATCAGCCGGGGATACCGGGGCGGTGCCGAAAAGACCGGCGGCATAGTCAGCGACGGGGAAACACTCAAGATGAATCCGGCGACGGCGGGCGACGAACCCTGGATGATGGCAAAAAAACTGAAAGGGATTCCGGTGCTGGTGGGACAGAACCGGTTTGCCTCCGGTATGCGGGCGGTCCGGCGGTTTGCACCGGATGTGATTCTGCTGGATGACGCCTTTCAGCATCTGCGGCTGAACCGGAATATAAATCTGGTGCTGATGGACAGCCGGCATCCGCTGGGAAATGGGTATGTTCTGCCAAGAGGTCCTCTGCGGGAGCCGGTCACAGCACTGAAACGTGCGGATGCCATTCTCCTGACCCGATCGGATGCCGGTCCGCCATCCGCCGGTGAATGGAATCGTCTTCCAAAGGGCTGTCCCGTTTTCCGGACGGTTCACTGGCCCTGTATCGCGGAGATTATGCCGCGAAATCAGGAATCCGCTTCTCCGCCGCCTGAAGTGCTGCAAGGACGCAGGGTATTCGCCTTTTCCGGGATTGCCGACAATGGCGGCTTCCAGAAGACCATCCGCCAGCTCGGCGGTATTCTTGCCGGGAGCGCGGAATTTCCGGATCACTATGCCTATTCAGCGCAGGATCTGACACGAATCGACCAGAATGCCCGCCAGGCCGGAGCGGAATTCCTGGTGACAACGGAAAAAGACCGGGTGCGCCTTTCCGGTCCGCAGCTGTGGTCACTGGATCTGGCGGTAATCGGCATCGGGATTTCCTTTCCGGAACGGGAAGATGAATTTCTGCGGTTTGTCATCGGAAACTTGTCAGGAGTACGGCATTGAAAACAGACAGCATCAGGAGCCAATGAATCATTTGAAAACGATCAACCCTCACACAATCCGGCGAATCCTCATCCGTGCGCCCAACTGGGTGGGAGATGCGGTCATGAGCACACCGCTGGCCCGGGCGGTGCGGCGGCATTTTCCTTCTGCCGGAATCACCGTTCTGGCAAAACCCTGGGTGGCGGCGGTGTTTGAACACAGCCCGGATGTGGACCATATTCTCCCGTACGATTCCCGCAGCCGCCATGCCGGTCTCCGGGGGATGCGCCGCCTGTGCCGGGACATCCGTCAGCACCGGTTCGATCTTGCTGTGCTGGCCCCCAATTCCTTTGGTTCCGCCCTCGTTCCCTGGCTTGCCGGCATTCCCCTCCGCCTCGGGTATGACACCGACGGCAGGGGAATTCTTCTGACCCACCGGGTCCGCATGACGAAGGAAAAAAAACAGCGCCACCAGATCGATTACTACCTCGGCATCCTGGACGGGCTTTCTCTTCCCGCCTCCGGCAGTGACCTCACCCTCTCCATCCCGCCCGCCGAACAGGACCGGGCCCGGGAAATTCTGGAGCAGAACGGCACAGAACGGACCGACGGCATCATCGGGATCAATCCCGGCGCCGCCTACGGCACAGCCAAACGGTGGTTTCCGGAGCGGTACGCGGAACTGTGCCGGAAACTGCGGTCCGATTTTCCGGATATGCCGGTCGCCGTCTTCGGGGGACCGGGAGAGGAATCGCTGGGAGAAACGATCTGCGGGTCTGTCGGGGACGGCTGTATCAACCTCTGCGGCAGAACATCGCTCCGGGAGGCAATGGCACTGATCCGTCAGTGCCGCCTTTTTGTGACCAACGATTCCGGACTCATGCACATCGCCGCCGCACTGGACGTACCGCAGATCGCCATTTTCGGCCCAACGGACCATACCACCACCTCCCCGGCCGGCCGGCGGAGCCATATCATCCGGGTAGAGGTTCCCTGCAGTCCCTGCCTGGAACGGGAATGTCCGCCGGGGCATCACCGGTGCATGGATGCAGTCTCCGTGACCCTGGTCTATGAAAAAGCAAAAACACTGCTTCAACCTCATCACGAAACCAGCTGAATCAGAAAGGATACCCCTTGCTTACCATACTTGTCGGCCTCATCGCCAGCCTCCTGGCCGGACTTGCGACCGGACTCGGCGCGCTCCCGGCGCTCTATTTCAAGGACATCCCCGAACGGACCGTCAGCATTCTCCTGGGGGGCGCGGCCGGGGTCATGCTCGCGGCAACCTCCTTTTCCCTGATTGTTCCCGGCATCGCCTACGGCGACCTTCTCTCGCCGGGCAGCGGCGTCTTTATCGTCTCCCTGGGGATGATCATCGGGGCGGTCTTCCTTTTCCTGGCGGACCGGTTCCTGCCCCATGAACATCCGGTGGCCGGATATGAAGGGCCGAGCAGTTCTCTCCGGAAAATCTGGCTCTTTGTCATCGCCATCACCATCCACAATTTTCCCGAAGGACTTGCCGTCGGCGTCAGTTTCGGGACGGAAGACTGGAGCAACGGCACGGCCCTTGCCATCGGCATCGGGCTGCAGAACATGCCGGAGGGACTGGCGGTGGCCCTGCCCCTGATCGGTCTGGGGTATGACCGGCGAAGGGCCATCAAGATCGCCACACTGACCGGACTGGTGGAACCGGTGGGCGGGTTTCTCGGGGTCGCGGCCGTCAAAACGTTCTCTTCGGTGCTGCCCCTCGGCATGGGCTTTGCCGCCGGCGCCATGCTCTTTGTCATCAGTGATGAAATCATCCCCGAAACCCATGCAAAAGGAAAAGTACGGGCTGCTTCCTTCGGGGTCATGTTCGGCTTCATTGTCATGATGATCATGGATACCCTTCTGGGATAGGCGGGAATGGAAATTCTGATTATCAAACTGAGCGCCATCGGCGATGTCATCCAGACCCTCCCGGCCCTCAACGCCCTCCGTCGCCACTATCCCGGCGCCCGGATCACCTGGCTGTCGGAAGCCGCCGCTGCGCCGCTGATCGAAGGGCATGAAGCCCTGGACCGGCTCCTGGTTTCCCGGCGGAAGGAGTGGCTCCGGGGACTCCGGCGCGGACCGGACCGGCGGAAGCATCTGCGGGAAATGGCCTGCTTTGTCCGGGAACTCCGGTCGGTGCGGTATGATCTGATCATCGACTTCCAGCAGCTTTTCAAAAGCGGCATTCTGGCGGGACTGGCCCGGGGAAAGCGGAAGGCCGGTTTCGGTCCGGGAATGCAGCACATGGAACAGAGTTACCGGGTGCTGACGGAAACCGTTCCGGCCGTGAGCATGGAACACCATGCCCTGCTGCGGTATCTGATGCTGCTGGAAAAGATCGGTGTGCCGGTGCGGGAGGTGACATACCGCCTGCCGGTGACGGACCGGGAACGGCAGGCGGTGTCCGGTCTGCTGGCGCGCCATGACCTCGATCCGGCGCGGCTGGTGGCAATCAATCCCGTGGCCCGCTGGGAAACCAAGCTCTGGGAAAACGAAAAATTTGCCGAACTGGCAGACCGGCTGGTCGAAGAAGAGGGGGCGGATGTGGTCTTTACGGGCGGACCGGAAGACCGTCCTGTCATCCGGGAGATTCTGTCACGGACGCGTCACCGGGCCGTGAACCTGGCCGGGGAAACCAGCCTCAAGGCGCTGGCCGCGCTCTATCAACGGACCCGGCTGGTCATCACCACCGATACCGGCCCCATGCACCTCGCCGCAGCCACGGAGACACCGACGGTTGCCCTGTTCGGCCCCACAGCACCGTGGCGGACGGGACCGTTCGGGACAGGCCACAGCGTCATCCGCAGGGGAATCCCCTGCAGTCCCTGCTTCCGGCGGTTCTGCCCCCGGGGGGACCGGATCTGCATGACGGGAATCAATACGGAGGAAGTGCTGGCGGCGGTCCGGCGGCTCCGGATTCATTTTCCAGAGAGGTTTCCGCTCAGTCCCCCGCGTCCGGCGCAATCGTGAAATTGAAACTCTTCTGGTGGGTCTGCACCACTTCCTCATCCCGGAATTCATAGCCCCGCTCGATGAACCGGACATGGCCGTCCCGGCGGATCATCAGAATCGATGAGGACCGGGTTCCGTAGACATCACTGGTGATGAACAGCGGCGAAAGGGTACGTTCCCATTCCATGCCGACGCCGGTATCCGGCAACTGACTGTCCGACGGCCGGGACCGGTCTGACAGCACATCGAAAATGGCGTCGGTGCTGATCTCGCCGGAACTGGAAAGAAACTGCTCAAAGGCGGCCTTTCCTTTCTCCACCTTGGGCCAGGGCGTATCCAGAATCCGGTTGCTGAGCCCGTAGAGACCGGTTTCAATCTTCTTGATTCCCCCGTTCCGGTTGGAGTAGTAGGCAAGCTCCTCCGGATCTCCCACCAGCAGATTGAACCCCTTGTACTGCTCTTCGGCGGCCTTTACCCTTTCCAGATAGTCCCGGGGCGGACAGTCCGACTGCAGGTATTCACTCACCAGTTCTCCCCTGGACCGGGCATCGACTTTCAGGTGTTCCGCCGGATTGCGGTAATTGGTAATGACGCTGAACCGGCCGTTCCGGGTGATGCCCATCCATGTTCCGCCGCCCTTCAGATCCCGTCCGGCCAGAATGGACGGCGCGTCCTCCCAGAACGCCAGCGGCTGTGTGGGCCGGCTGTAAAATTCATCCCGGTTGGCCGCCAGAATCAGGCGGTAATCCGTGTGGATTCCGTATAAAAAAACGACTAGGCACATCGGTTCTTCCATTGATTTTGATGGTGGCTGGTGATACTATCTTTTAACTTTATTCTGGTGATTTGTAAAATAGTAACTGCACAGGAGGACGTAAACCATGAAAGATGTCGTAATCGTCAGCGGGGCAAGAACGGCGGTCGGTTCCTTTGGCGGAGGACTCAAGGATGTGCCGGTCGTGGAACTGGGCGCGCTGGTGATGAAAGATACACTGAAGCGGGTCAACCTGAAGCCCGGCCTGAGTGATGAAATGAAAATGGCCATGCCGGACAAGCTCAAGGACCAGGGACTGATCGAACTGGAAAAGAAGGCCGATGACTGGGATGACGGCGCTGCCCCGGTGATGATCGACGAGGTGATCATGGGCAACGTCCTTCAGGCCGGCCAGGGGCAGAATCCGGCCCGTCAGGCCATGATCATGGCGGGTCTGCGGAAGGAGACCACGGCCATGACCATCAACAAGGTCTGCGGCTCCGGGCTCAAATCCATCGCGCTGGGGGCATCGGCCATCATGTCCGGACAGGCCGAGGTCATTCTCGCCGGGGGCCAGGAAAACATGAGCCAGGTTCCCATGTCCCTGCCCAAGGCCCGGTGGGGATACCGCATGGAACTGGACGGGGTCGGTCCGGTTCACGACCTGATGGTCTTCGACGGTCTGTATGAAATTTTTTACGGCTACCATATGGGCGTTACCGCTGAAAACATTGTCGAAATGTACGGCATCAGCCGCGAGGATCAGGACCGGCTGGCGCTGCTGAGCCATCAGCGGGCGCGGCAGGCCATGGAAAGCGGCGGATTCAAGGATGAAATCGTGCCGGTGGTGATCAGAAGCCGGAAGGGTGAGGTCATCTTCGACACCGATGAACGGCCTATGGACACGACCATCGAGAAGATGGGGAAACTGCGTCCGGCATTCAAAAAGGACGGCTCCGTTACGGCCGGCAACGCCTCGGGCATCAACGACGCAGCCGCGGCGGTTCTGATGATGAGTGCGGACAGGGCAAAAGAGATGGGGCTGACACCGCTGGTCCGGATCAAGGCGTTTGCCGGCGGCGGCGTCGATCCGGCTTACATGGGCCTCGGTCCGGTTCCGGCGATCCGGAAGGTGCTGCAGCAGACCGGCATGACCGCCGGCGATATCGATGTCATTGAACTGAACGAAGCCTTTGCGGCCCAGGCCATCGGCTGTATGCGGGAACTGAATATCGATGTGGAAAAACCAAATCCCGTCGGCAGCGGCATCTCCATCGGTCATCCCATCGGATGCACCGGAACCCGGCAGATGGTGACGGCCATGAACTACATGAAACGGCAGAACCTCTCCACCGGCCTGATTTCCATGTGCATCGGCGGCGGTATGGGAATGGCCATGATCATCGAACGGGTATAGGTCTGAACATCGAAAGGGCAGCCGCCTGCCATAACGGATTTTTTCTTTACAGCGCGGCAGGTTGCTGCTACAGTCCCGTCGGATCGGCCCTTTTGGAAGAAACCTGCCATTCAACGGCAATTGAATCGGAGGAGATGGGTAAGCAATGGATAACAGCAGAAAGTTAGGTATTCTGGTCTTCAGCGGTGTTCCGGCAATCGTCGGCGGCGGTATCCTCTATGCGATCTTCGGCGGCAGTTATGTGCCGGTGGTGATCTATGAAATCATTCTGTTGCTGCTCGTCGGCAACTTTATGAATCAGAAAGGGTAAGAACGCCGGATCGCGTTCCGGCCTGTTCGCATCACCCCGCTTCCGGGCGGCGCTTACCGCGATCTGACTGATCTCTCCCCGCTGTCACGGCGGGGATACCTTTTCCGGCCGCCGGACCCGGGTCTGTTCGGCGCATCCCATAATCCTGACCGGACTGTCCGGCGGGTATTGTGGGCTTTTTTTTGACGCCCCTGTTTACGTTCAGCCGCCTTCCCGCAGCTACTGTACCGGCGGTTTCGCTGTCATCCCGGCAGGAACCAGTATCATGGAGAAACAGACATCCTTCAAGGTGATGGTCGCCTTTTTTCTGGCCATTTTTCTCATTTCGGGCCTGCTGCTCGGCTGGCTTCTCCTGCCGTTTCTCTCCACGCTCATTCTGGCTGCCGTCGTCACCAGTTTTTTCCGGCCGGTCTACACCTGGATGACCGGCGTTCTGTCTCCCCGGCTGGCCTCCGTTCTGACCTGTCTTCTCATCTTTCTGTTCCTCTTCATTCCCATTGTGCTGTTTGTGGGGATACTTTCCAAAGAAGCCTACAGCATGTATCTGATGGCACGGAGTGCCGCCATCGCCGATCAGGTCAAACGACTGACCGAGAGCAGCCGGATTCTGGAGCGGGCCAATCTGCTGCTGACCAATTTCAACCTGGAACTGACCGGTGAAATGTTCCGGGAAACCGTCTCGGATCTGGCCCGTTCCCTGGGGCTTCTCCTTTACGAGCAGGCCAGCGGCATCGCCTCCAATATTCTGAACTTTTTCGTCAACTTCTTTTTCATGCTGCTCATCATCTTTTTCCTGCTCATCGACGGGGAAAAGCTGATCGGGTTTATTATCCAGCTCTCTCCCCTGCCCAATGAACAGAGCGAGAAACTGATCCGGAAGTTCAGGGAAATGTCCGGCGCAATTCTGATCGGAAACGGCGTCTGCGGACTCCTGCAGGGCATTGCGGGCGGGCTCATGTTTGCTGCCTTCGGTCTGGAATCGGCTTTTCTGTGGGGGTCGGTCATGGCACTGCTGGCCTTTCTGCCGATCATCGGAATCGGTGTGGTCTTCATTCCCACTGCCGTGTATCTGTTCCTGAAAGGACGGATCGCCGCCGGTATCTTTTTTATTGTCTTTTATGCGCTGCTCTCCGGGGGCGTCGAATATCTGTTCAAGCCGAAGCTGGTGGGCAACCGGATGCAGATGCACACCCTCCTTGTCTTTCTCTCCATCATGGGCGGGCTGAACATGTTCGGCATTCTCGGCATTGTCTACGGTCCGCTGGTGGCGACCGGCTTTCTGACCCTGACCGATATTTATCACACCAGCTATGAAATAATCCTTGAACCTGCCGCCAAGTAAGCGTATATTTAAGAGTTTTAAATCAATCGACAAACTTTCCCCTCCTCAGAAGGTAAAAAACTATGACGCTTACTGAATCGATGCCCGAAATCAGCATTGAAAACGAGATGCGCAAGTCGTATCTCGACTATGCCATGAGCGTAATTATCGGGCGGGCGCTGCCGGATGTGCGGGACGGTCTCAAGCCGGTTCACCGGCGTGTCCTGTACGCCATGCGCGAACTGAAAAACGACTGGAATAAACCCTACAAAAAATCCGCCCGTGTCGTGGGAGACTGTTTTGTCAAAGGAACCCTGGTCCACACGGAAACAGGCCTCCGCCCCATCGAGGCGATGGCGGTCGGCGATACCGTCCTGCTTCCCGACGGCGCCACTGCCCGGGTGGAAGAAATTTTCCATAATATTGATTCCGACATTGTCCGGGTGGAAATGGGCAACGGGTATCCCTTCCGGGTGACACCGGGTCAGCTCTTCCGGGTCCTGAATCCGGACCTGACCATCGGATGGGAGCGGGCGGATCAACTCCGGGAAGGGCAGACGGTCCTCATTTCCAGTCCCCGCGCCCTGAACAGCCTGGCGGTTCATCCGGATGCGAAACTCTCCGCAATGGCCTATGTCATGGGGCTTCTGGTCGCAGAAGGCTACCTCACCGACCGGCGCCGGGGCAGCCGGGTGGGGATCCGGATGACCGATCCGGAACCCCTCGATTTCCTGTTTGATGTCTGTATTGCCAGCGGTATTTCGCCCCGCTGGAGCCATGTACCGCCCCGGCAGCCGCACCATCTCCGGCAGGACGGCCTGCGGTTTTCCGGTTTTCCCCAGGCAGCCGCGGTCTGTGCGGACACCAGCGCCGACAAGACCGTCCCCGGCTGGATTCTTGCCGACCGGCGTCTCTACGCCCTCTTTCTGGCCGGTTTCGCCGACGGCGACGGTCATTTTCATGTGGAAGGCAGCCGGAGGGAGGCGGTGTTCACATCGGCTTCACAAACACTTCTGGTTCAGATACAGGCCATGCTGGCCGACAGCGGCATCCACTGCACCCTGACCTGTGAGGACTTTGAAAACCGGGCGTACGGCGAAAATTCCCTTCCCCGGTATAATCTCTGGATCAGCGGAGAGGCCGCGAGCCGTTTTTCCGATCTGGTGAAGGATTATCTCCAGGTCCCGAAAAAGCGGCAGCTTGCCGAAAAGATGACCGACTGGAACCGGCGCACCCTCAACTGCGATTTCGCATCTCTCCCGGCCAGGACCATTTTTGAAGAACTGTCCGCCCGCCACCTCGGCGGCGGCTGGTACAGGGACAGAGAGGGACGAAAGTTCCGCGCCGGCCTCAAATACAGCACCGGATGCAAAATCCGGTATGAAAAGGGGCTGGCGGAAAAGTCGCTTTCGTTCCGTCAGATCGAGGAGTTCGGCATTCTGACCAAGCTGGACCGGATCGGTTCCGCCCTTGCGCCCCGTCTCCGGCATCTGATGGAGACCTACCATCTTACGCAGGTCCGTTCCGTCCGGAAAGAAACCGCACCGGAGGATACCTACGATATCCGGATCGACAGTCCGGAACATGAATTTCTGGCCCAGGGATTTGCGGTCCACAACTGCATCGGTAAATACCATCCACACGGCGACACGGCGGTCTATGACACCATCGTCCGGATGACCCAGGACTTTTCCCTGCGGTATCCCCTGGTCGACGGCCAGGGCAACTTCGGCTCCATCGACGGGGACAGCGCCGCCGCCATGCGGTACACCGAGGTCCGGATGGCCAAAATTTCTCATGAAATGCTGGCCGACCTGGACAAGGAGACGGTGGATGTCGTTCCCAACTACGATGAGTCGCTGACGGAACCATCGGTTCTTCCCGCCAAACTCCCCTGCCTTCTGGTCAACGGTTCCTCCGGGATCGCCGTGGGCATGGCGACCAATATTCCGCCCCACAACCTGAACGAGGTGATCGAGGCCGTCAGAGCACTGATCGACAATCCGGAAATCGGCTGGCAGGAACTGATGCAGTATATTCCGGGTCCGGACTTTCCCACTGCGGCCATTATCTATGGAACCACCGGTATCTACGAGGCATACAAAACCGGACGGGGCATTATCCGGCTGCGGGCCCGCGCCGTCGTGGAAACCGACAAGGCGACCGGGCAGGAAACCATCATTGTCAATGAAATTCCCTACCAGGTCAACAAGGCCCGGCTCATCGAAAAAATTGCCGATCTGGTCAAGAACAAGCAGATCGAGGGTATCCGGTTTGTCCGGGACGAATCGGACCGGGAAGGGATGCGCATCGCCATCGGCCTGAAAAAGGACCAGGTGGCCGAGGTGATCGTCAACCAGCTCTACAAGCACACCCAGATGGAGACGAGCTTCGGGATCATCTTTCTGGCGGTGGTCAACAGCCGTCCACAGCTCTTTACCCTGAAGGAGATGCTGGAGCAGTTCATCCTTCACCGGAAGGATGTCATCATCCGGCGGACAAAGTACGACCTCCGGAAAGCCGAAGAGCGGGCCCACATTCTGGAAGGGCTCAAGATCGCGCTGGACAATCTGGATGAAGCCATTTCCCTCATCCGCTCTTCCAAATCGACCCAGGAGGCCAGGGACCGTCTCATCGGGCGGTTCAGTCTGACCACCGTCCAGGCCCAGGCGATTCTGGACATGCGCCTCCAGCGCCTCACCGGTCTGGAGCGGGACAAAATCATCGAAGAGTATGAAAACGTTCTGAAAGACATTGCCTGGTTCCGGGAAATTCTCTCCAGCGAACGGCTGGTGCTCAACATCGTCAAGGAGGAACTGGCCGAGATCCAGACGGAATTCGGAGACGAGCGCCGCACGGAAATCGTCGAG
>JBEPXL010000061.1:0-11245 GCA_041641935.1 Desulfobacteraceae bacterium
CACTGCGACCGACGGCGCGGGGGCCGGTTCCATGACAATTTCCACTCCCGGTTCCGCCGCCCCGGACATCAGGGAACATCCGCTGTCGTCCACCGGCTCTCCTGCCGGTGTATCGGGACAGAGATCCTGGTCATTCAGGATGCCGTCGCCGTCCAGATCCAGCGGTTCCGCCAGAAATACCTGTGTGACAAAGGCCGCCACGTCGTTCGGAGCGAGCATGTTTTCCCCCATTGCGAGATATCCGCACTGTCCCGCCTCGACCACCTCCTTCATTGCCGTAAGACCCTCGGCTTTTCTGCCCAGCAGAACACCATAGATACAGACATCACCGCCCAGCGCCGCCTTCATTTCCCGGGCGGCCTCGACGGCCGGGTCTTTCAGAAACTGTCCGTCACTGACCACGATGACCGCCGTCTGTCCCGAACGATACTGCAGATCCGGGGTGGCTTCGGACAGGGCGGCATCCAGCGGACTTTTGCCCCCTGCGCTGATGGTATCCAGGGCCGCTGTAAAGTCCGGGTTCTCTTCATAATCGGTGAAGGTGTGGGTGAATTCCGTAACACTGGTAAAGGGGGACATGGTATTGCCGTAGGTTCTGAGGCCGCCGGCAGCGCCGATATCGGGAAGGGTCTGGTTGATGCGCTGGACGATGGCCTTGGCAACCGCCAGTTTGGTGTTCCGGTTGACGGAGTCCCCCATGGAACTGGAGGCATCGAGCAGAATCAGGAACTGATCCACATTGGTGACATATTCTCCGGACTGTAACTGCGGCGTCAGATCAGGGGGCGTGTAGGTGGCCTGATTCTGCTGCGTCGCACAGCCGGTCAGAAGGATGAGACAGAAAAGACATAAAACGGAATATGAACGAAGAAATGTTGCCATCGTATTTCTCCTCCTTGTTGGATGGTCAGACATGCAGAAAATGCTTGTCACAAGGCACTGGGCCGGGAGAGGATGGTGTACAGGCCGAGATGCTGAAAGCGGATGAACGCTGCGACAGACGTTTTCCGGATGTCTGGTGATGATGTGATGTCAGGGCGCGGACGGCCCCGGAAAGATGAAATAGACCTCCCCGCCACGGCACGGGCCGCAACTTGGCGGGGAGGTTTTTTTAGAACACTGTCCAGTTACAGGAAAGGGTTACCAGATCGGCTGCAGCTCGACTCTCCGGTTCTTGGCCCGTCCCTCTTTGGTGGCGTTGGTGGCAACCGGACGGCTTTCACCGTAGCCGACCGTGGTCAGCCGCGCCGAAGAGATGCCCTGGTTGACCAGGTAGGTCTTGACGGCGTTGGCCCGGCGTCTGGAGAGATCCATGTTATAGGCTTCGCTGCCGATGCTGTCGGTATGGCCCTGGATTTCGACCCGGAGATCCGGATTCTGGCGGATGATCCGGACAACATCATCCAGCATGGAGTAGTACTGCGGCTTGATGGTGGCCTTGTCGAAATCGAACAGGTAATCCTGGCTCAGCACCCAGCAGCCGCGTTCGTCGATGTTCGCTCCCGCCGGTGTTCCCGGACAGACATCCCGGGCGTCTTCAATGCCATCCTGGTCTGTATCCACAGGCGGCACAACGACGACTTCCTCTTCAATCGGACATCCGAACTCATCCACTTCGGTTCCCATCGGGGTGTTGGGGCAGCGGTCGAGGCGGTCCACGACACCGTCACCGTCGCTGTCACGGTCCACGATTTCCACTTCCACCTCTTCTTCCACGACCGCGACCTGCGGCATGGTATAGGCGGCCAGGATGGTGCTCAGGGTCTTTCCGCTGTACGCGGAGGGGGATTTCCCGAAGACAACTTCGCCGTCCACGACTTTGGCATAGTTGGTTCCGCCCAGCAGATTTTCAACCGCCTGGGGGGAAAGCGTCAGGCCGTAAGCCATCAGAATCTTGTGAAGATCGGACGGACGGTAGGCGGACGGGCTGTTTCCGAAGACAACCTCGCCGTCCACGACTTTGGCGTAGGTCGGCGGAATATCCGCGGCGGCGACATCGCCTGCCGTCAGATCAAGACCGTAGGCCTCCATGATGGCGTTGAAGGTTTTGGGACTGTAGGCAGAGGGGCTGTTGTCATAGACCACCGTACCGTCTTTGACCACAGCGTAATTCGATGGAACATTCTGTGCCGCGTCCGGTGTCAGCTCTATGGCGAACGCAGGCACGCTCACCACCAGGCTCAAAGCGACACACAGGGCTAAAACAATAATTTTTTTCATCTTTCATTCCTCCTTAATGGAATTTGGGATTAACGACTTCTCTTCTTTACAAGAAAGATTCACAACTGTCTACGCAAATCACCTCCTCCCTTCAAAAAAATAAACGGGAATCCGCTTCAGAGACAGGCAGAAAAAAAGTTGCTAACCCGCTGTCATTGTCCCTTTTTCCGTCCGAACGGGAAATTTTGCATAATATCTCCGATCTGTTCTTCCAGTGACGGGGAGCGTTCTTTCTGTGACGGCGGGGGCTGTGCCTCCGGTTTTTCTTTCCTCTCCTGTCCGGCGCCGGGATTCAGTATATCCTTCAGCGCTTCCTTCTGCTTTTTCAGGAGCCTGTCGACGCCCTCTTTCGGATCCTTTATAATTTCGGAAACCACTTCTTCCGGCGTAATCCGGATGATCGCCTTCAGATCCGGCCGGAAGGCGGGTGATGAAAATGTACCGCCCACCATGACCGGAACCATGTATCCCGACCGCGCCTTAACATCCCCTTTACCTTTTGCGGTCGAGACAAAGGTCGGTGAAATCCGGAAATCCAGGGTTTCCTGTGCTAAATTGGCCTGTCCGGCGGCGTTGACCCGGAGAAACGGGGAGACCAGTTTCGCGTCGGAAACCCGGACAACGCCGCTGACGATGTTGAACACCGTTTTCAGTTCCGCAAAATCCGTCCGGGGGATTTCCCCCGGCGGTTTTTCTCCCAGCAGACCAAAGGCGGTTTTGACGTTCTGGATCATCGACGTCAGATTGATGCCTTTGACGGCGCCGTCTGTAAAGAGTAATTCCCCCTGGCCGCTGATGGTCCGGAGAATCTGTCCGGGGGTGTCGCCGTTCATCTGCAGCGACAGATCGGCCCGGGTGGTTCCTTCCAGAACATCTTTCTGCAGCAGATCCTGCAGCAGCGGTGAAATCTCTACGCCGCTGACCTGCAGATCCAGGCGGCTTTCCGGCTCCGCCCGCCGGACGTCGAGGGTCGCCCTGGCCGTGGTTCGCCCGCCGTACAGATCGACCGTGAGCGGATCCAACCGGAACATGCCCTTTTCTCCGGAAATTTTCAAGTCAATATTCTGAAACGTCATGTCGGCGGCCCGGAAGGTTCCGGCATGTGCCGATCCGTCGATGCGCAACCGGCGGAGCGGACCGTAATCGACGGGTTTCGCTTCTTCCGTTTGCGTCTCCGGTACCGGGGCATCGGAGGGTGACGGGGGCGGCAGATACCGGTCCAGGTTCATGCTGTCCAGCCGGAGAGCGAACCGGATATCGGGGCCGGTGGCCCATTGTGCCGCCCGTCCGGAAAGCCGGGCGGTGGTTTCATCCAGCGTCAGTACGCCGTCGGTGACGGCGACCGCGTCGGGGGAGGCGGTAATACCGCCCCGGAAACCGATCCGGTTCAACGCATCGGGATCGGTGGTGGCGACCGGAAACGGCAGTCCCAGGTCGGTCAGCAGTTTCCGGGGAGAAAAGGGTGCCAGCCGGATATCGGCTGTCACACTGGGCGATGCGGTCGGCTGGTCCACCTGCCCTTTCAGGTGGAAATCGACCTGTTCCAGTGCCCGGACGGCAATATCCACGGGAATGCGCGCCGTCTGTACCGGCCCCAGCGCCGCCTGCAGCGAAACCGGATGCCCTTCCGGGCGGGCATCGAGGGAGAGGGTGACGGTTCCTTCTTTTCCGGTGATATCAAGGTTCAGGTCGCGGGTTTCCATACCGGCTGCTTTCAGGCTTCCGATTTTTATACTGCCGTTCAGCGCCATCTGGCGGAGCAGGGCCGGATCCACCGGTGCGCCGGTTTCTTCTTTTCCGGACGGTTCGGGCGGGGCATCACCGGCTGTTTCCGGCGGAAGATACCGGTTCAGATCAATGGCATCGGCCTCCATCTGAAAGGTGAGATCGGGTTTGGTAAAGTCCTCCGCCCGGAGTGAGAGATGAAGGGTCGTATCATCCAGTGTCAGAACGCCTTCGGAAAGCGTGGCGGACCGGGGGGATGCCGTTACTTCGGCCTGCAGGGCGACCCGGGTCAGGGCGTCGGGATCAGCGGTCAGCACCGGGAACGGCTGTCCCAGATCGGTCATCAGTCTGCGCGGAGAAAAAGGGTCCACCCGGAGAGAAACGGTCACAGACGGAGAATCCGTCAGTTCCTTTACTTCACCACTGAACCGGGCGGAGAACTGTTCTGCCGCGCCGGCCGTAAGATCGAACGGGAGAGGCGCTTTGCCCGGTTCCCTTCCCACAGGTCCGATGCTGCCCCGGAGGGATACCGGCTGCCCCGCAGTCCGGGCGGAAAAGGCGATCGTCACCGGGGTATCGAAAGCGATATTCTCAAGCCGGAGGTTGATCGCTGACAGTTCCTGCCGGGTTTCACTTGCGTGATCGATCCAGAGAAGATTTCCCCCGGTGATGGTCAGTTCATCGACGGCCAGATCCGTGACGGGAAGGCCATCGCCATCGGGGGGGGAGGAATCGGACGGGGGCGTTTCAGGTGCTTCTTCTGCGGGAGGCGCAGCGGAATCGCCGGTTCTGTCCGGCCCGAGATCTTCCCAGTTTCCCTTTCCTTGGCTGTTCTTCTCAAGGACGATCCGGGGAGACTTCAGCACGAACTGCTCGACTTCAATAGCACGGGAAAGAAGCGGCAGCAGCCGGATCCGCAGCTGAAACGATTCGGCGGTGAGGAAGTCCGGTTCGGAAAAACCGGCGGGATTTTCGACCTGAAGGCCGGAAATGGAAAGGCCCGCCCAGGGAAAAAGGGAGAGATCGATGGGGCCGGTGAAACGGACCGGACGGCCCAGCGTCCGGGACGCCTGCTGTTCAATCCGGGGTTTATACTGTTCTACATCCACAAGAGCCGGGACGGCAAGCACCGCTATAACCAGGAGGAGAATCAGACCTCCTGCGATTCCCAGGCTCCACTTGAGCCATTTTCGCATGATTCATCTCCGTGTGTACTGCCGCAGCCGGAGGCACATCAGTTCCTGTTCACCAAACGTCTCGGATACGGGGAAACGGGCGGGGCGGCAGACACGCCGCCCCGCTGATCCGCTGTTACTGTATCCGCCTGAACTCTGCCCGCCGGTTCAGGACCCGGCCCTCCTCTGTCTTGTTGGAGGCAAACGGTCTGTGGAATCCGTAGCCTTCCACCGCCAGCTGATTCGGGTTGACCCCCTGGTTCAGCAGGTAGGACGTGACGGACATGGCCCGCCAGTGGGAGAGTTTCATGTTGTACTCTTCGGTCCAGATGGTACAGGTATGTCCCTGCACCGCCAGTTGCACATCGGGGTTCAGCCGGAGTACCCGTGCAATGTCGTTGAGCATCGGGCGATACTGGGGTTTGATGTTCCACTTGTTCAGATCAAACTGAACCTTGCCCAGTATCCAGCAGCCGTTTTCATCCACCGGCGCGCCCTTCGGTGTGCCGGGACACTTGTCCACATCGTCACATACACCGTCGGCATCTTCATCCGGACATGGTCCGGGAACCTTTGTGGGCGGTTCAAGGGTACGGGTCCGGTGAAATACGTCATAGACGAACTGGTCCATGTTGTCGTCGGGAATCAGCTCGTCCGATGTCACCATGTAACCGCAGCGTCCTTCCCGGGCGACGGCCCGCATCAGTTCCAGTTTGTCGTGGTAGCGTTCCTTGCCTTCCGGTACGGTGGGGGGATCAAAGGGGATATCGTCGCCGACCACAACCGTATAGATACAGAGGCGGTCGCCGTAGCGTTCTTTTGCCTGCCGGGCGGCCAGCACCGGGCTGGGGTCGAGTTTCAGGATTTTGCCGTCACTGATGATGACCATGGCAAGGTATTCATCTTCGGGGGCTTCGGCCAGATCTTCGGTGGCGCGTTCAATGGCCAGGGCCATGGGACTTTTGCCGCCGGCCCAGCGGACGATTTCGATGGCCTCTGCATAGGCGGGCCGGCTGTACGGCGCCATGCCGTAGAGGAGGGAGGTGGGTGTCGTAAACGCCCCCGCCTGCCATCCATACCGTCTGAGGCCGCCGAACAGGGGCCGTTCCGGTGTCCGCTGGTTGAACCGCCGGAGAATATCCTTGCCGACCTTCAGTTTGACCTGCTGTTCGTAGGGAAGAAATTTTGAACCGGAGGCGTCGAGGATGACAACAAAGTTGTCCACCTCCTCTTCCATGTACCGGCCGAAATCGAGTGTTTCAGGATCGACCACAAAATTGTTGTCCGGCGACTGGAGCGCAGGCGCAGACGGCGAGGGTCCTTCAGCCGTATCGCCAGCAGTGCCTGCATCCGGAAGTTCCTCGGCATTAAAATCCTGCTGGGGCGTCTGTCCTGCGCAACTGAACAGCGCAACGCTGATCATGATGAGTAAGAACACCTTCGCACACCTTCTGGCCATCCTGTCACCTCCTGATTTCATCATCAACAGAGTTGAGTGGAAAAACGAGTCCTGATTCGCAAAATCCCTAACACACCACAATTATTGCCCGGACTGGTTAATCGAAAAAAAGACGGTCCTGTCGAGACGGTCCGTTCTTAAATTCGTTACCATATTATAAGCATTTGAAAACATCAAGCGTTGACTCAACTTTAGATGATCCGGTATCTGATCCCTGTTCCGGCGGTGGGCCGGCGGGATTTACAACAGGCTTGCAGATCATGGTTGTCACAGGGCCGGCGGGAGGAATCCTTATGGCGGAGACGCCGGCGGCCGGAACCGCTGTGACAGGCGGTTTATGCAAGTCTGTACCGCAGTAAATCATACGTTCGCCATATTACTTTGGGAAGAACGGATATGCAAGCACAATGTCACTGCCGCACCGCTGAAGAACAGACTTCGGGAGAAGAACAGACTTCGGGCGGGGAGTGATTCGGTGCTGTACTTCAGGGGCATGTTGTGGCATACTGACGGTTACGGAACATACCTTCCCGGATTAATCGTATGATAAAGGATTCAATGGGAATGACACAGGAAAATGATATTGTATTGATCTATTTTGAAGACAATCCGCTGGTATTTGCCCGGATTGAAGACATCCAGGCCGATGTGAAAGCAGACTGGTTTCAGGTGAAGCTGCTTCTGCTTCAGGTACCGATCCAGACCGTCACCTGGATCCTCCGGGATGTCTACATCAATGGGGAAGAGTTTACCATGAACGGCAAGCGGATGCGCATGGAGCGGGTGGTGAGCCCGGATGCGGCGGAATCCGGCACACCGCCGGACGGGGAAGAAACGCCGTCGAAGTCCAGCCCCTCCGGAGACGGCAAGGTAATCGATCTGAGCCAGCGGAAGAAAAGCTGATCCGGCGTATCATGAAAATCGGCACAGTTGAACTGAAAAATTCGACGGTACTGGCCCCGCTGGCCGGGATTACCAATCTGCCGTTCCGGCTGACCGCAAAGTCGGCAGGATGCGGCCTTGTCTGTTCGGAAATGGTAAGCGCAAACGGGCTGGTCTACGGCTCCCCGAAGACCGTGCAGCTGCTCCGGAGTGTTCCCGGAGAACGTCCCCTGTCGGTGCAGATTTTCGGGACATCACCGGACATGATGGCCGAAGCGGCCCGGATGGTGGCCGAGGCCGGTGCGGATATCCTGGATATCAACTTCGGCTGTTCCGTGCGGAAGGTCGTCAAGACCGGGGCCGGCGCGGCACTGATGCGAACACCGGAAGAGGCAGGCCGGATGCTTTCGGCGGTGCGCAAAGCCATTTCCATTCCCCTGACCATCAAGATTCGGAGCGGATGGGATGCGACGGGGGAGGATGCTCTCCGCATCGCCCGGCTGGCCGAGGACTGCGGTGTGGATGCCCTTGCCGTTCACCCCCGGACCGCCACCCAGGGGTTTCGGGGAAAGGCCGACTGGCGGCTGATCGGTACGGTCAAGTCGGCGGTTTCCATACCGGTGATCGGTAACGGGGATATTGTCGAACCCGAAGATGCCCTCCGGATGCGCGACATGACCGGGTGTGACGGCATCATGATCGGCCGGGCCGCCATCGGCAAACCCTGGATCTTTTCCCAGATCGTTGCCCTGGAACAGGGCGGATCGCCGCCCCCGGTGACCCTTAAAGACCGGTTTGCGGCCATGCGTCATTATGTGCAGGCGTCGGTTGCCTATCTCGGAGAACGGCCGGCCTGCTTTATGATGCGGAGCCGCCTGGGCTGGTTCGTGAAAGGGCTTCCCCACAGCAGCCATTTCCGTGAATCGATCAAGCAGATTTCCTCGGGGGACGATGCGCTGGCGCTGATCGGGGAATATGAGGATCATCTGATGGCGCGGATGACGGACCCGCAAATGACGGACGGGACGGTGATTCCCGGTGCGGAGAGGGGATGAAGAAACGGGAACAGGAATCCTTTGAAATCGGCAACAGACACAAAAAAGGAAACAGAATGGAACGGAGAGCGCTGGTTCCCATCGCCGATGGGACGGAAGAGATGGAAGCGGTCTGTATCATTGATGTACTGCGCCGGGCCGGTGTGGATGTCACGGTGGCCTCGGTGGAAGCGGATCTCCAGGTGACCGCTTCCCGTGGTGTGAAACTGGTCGCCGACCGGTTCATATCCGAGTGTGTGGGGGAAACCTACGATCTGGTGGCCCTGCCGGGGGGAATGCCCGGTGCGGAACATCTCCGGAATTCACGGGATCTGGAAAAGATTCTCCGCCGCCAGTATCACGAGGAACGGCTCTACGGGGCGATCTGCGCCGCGCCTGCCGTGGTTCTCCAGCCCCTGGGAATGCTTCCCGAAAAGGCCACCTGCCATCCCGGCTTTACGGACCGGCTTCCGGATGACACGTCTGCCGCTTCACGGGTCGTGGTGGCCGGTAACTGCGTGACCAGCCGCGGGCCCGGAACCGCCATCGAGTTTGCGCTGGAACTGGTGGCCTATCTGTATGATCGCGGAAAGGCGCAGGAGATTGCCGGGCCGATGGTGGTTGCGTAGTGCTGTGGCTGTTGCTGCGCAATCGGTTGTCATTGACGAATATGCAGAGTGGAACATGCCGGCCTCCCGCCTGCCCTGCAGCAGACATTTCCTGAACGCCTGTACCGTGGAGTGACCCATATGAGTGAACTGACATTTTACGCCGGACAGATCGAGGTGTCGATGAATACCGGCATTGATATTCAGGATATTACCGATGACCTGCAACGGCTGACCACGGCGTCAGGGGTTGCAGAAGGAACACTCAATGTCACAGTCATCGGTTCCACCGGATCTGTGACCACCATCGAGCATGAGCCGGGCGTGGTGCAGGATCTGAAACGGGCGGTGGATCAGCTTGCGCCGCCGGGTCAGGTGTATGCCCATGAACAGGCATGGCACGACGGCAACGGCCACAGCCATGTACAGGCCGCCCTTCTCGGCCCTTCCATTGCGCTTGCTGTCCGCAACGGGCGTGTGCGGCTGGGAACCTGGCAGCAGGTTGTGGTCCTCAATCACGACAACAAGGCGCGGAAGCGGAAGGTTGACGTAAGCATTTTCGGTATCCGGGCAGAAGCGTAACTGCCCTGCACCTGTTCAGTGAAGAACTTTTTTGTCACAAGGAGATCGGAATGTCCTTCATCAAAGAACTGCAAGAGGCACAGAAGCTGGAAATCCAGTCCTACAAAAAGAAACCGGAAGCTATCAAGCGCCTGAAAGAGAGCAGTGTGCCGTTTTCCGGCTCTCCCCTGAAACATCCCTTTGATCCGAAAAAAATTATTCTGATCGCGGATCCCTACAGCCACAATACCTTTTATTACGAGTTCAGGGCGGAAGATATTGCCTATGTGGAAGAGCTCCCCAGCATGGTCAGCATTGATGGGGAAAATATCACCATGACCCGCCTCTGGGTAAAGAAACGGTGTGTCGGCGTTCGCTGCACGCCCTTTGTGGTTCAGGATATTTCGGTGATTTCCGAGATCTATTGACGCAGGATTTCCGGTGACGCAGGATTTCCGGCGCAACAATCAGATGATTTTCCGGGGCAGAGCAGCGGCAATGCTGTTCTGCCCTGTCTGTTACCACCACCTCCTTGCCCTGTCCACAAGCCTGTTTCTTTCCCTGCCTCTCCTGTGCCGTTCCTTTCCCTGACCGGACGGTCCTTCTCTGTCGGTTTATTTTCTCCCCTCCTGTTCCGCAAAGAAGAGAGCGCCGGTTTTCCGGTACACTTCAACAAAGCCATTCAGGATAGTACATTTTTGGTGTTCACCATACAATAATGTAAGCAAAATGGAAGAGAATTTACTGTTTTGTCATACTCTGTCTTGTTCTTCACCAAAATGGTAAAACTGTTATCTGCAGTAATACAGGTATTTTAACCTCATAATGCATGGCATGGCACAGGGATTGCTTTGTAAATACCGCAATTGAAGCGCGTATTTCCATCCGGTACACCGGTTGACCAAAGTTTGCATCAGATCGTTATGTCAATTTTCAATTACAGATGAGGAGGTAAAATTAATGAGAACTTTATTACTCACGCTGAGCCTGGTGATTATGTCCGTCTCCGGTGCATGGGCGCAGGATCCGGCGTCTGCCGAGCAGGTCCAGAATCATGCCAACTATCTATGGACGCTCATCGCTGCCATTCTGGTTTTTTTCATGCAGCCCGGATTTGCGATGGTGGAAGCCGGTTTTACCCGATCCAAAAACGCAATCAACATCCTGATGAAAAACCTGATGGACTTTTCCATGGGCTCCATCGTCTTCTGGGCCATCGGCTTCGGCCTGATGTTCGGCGAAAGCTTCGGCGGATGGTTCGGCACCTCCGGATTCTTCCTGAGTGATTTCAGCCCCGACGGCGATCAGTGGGTGCTGGTGTTCTGGATGTTTCAGGTCGTGTTTGCGGCCACGGCGGCCACCATCGTCTCCGGTGCAATGGCCGAGCGGACCAAGTTCGTCAGCTACCTGGTCTATACCGTCATTCTGACCGCGCTGATTTATCCCATTTTCGGCAGCTGGGCCTGGGGCAGCCTCTACAAGGGCGACGGCTGGCTGGAAGGGCTGGGATTCATTGATTTCGCCGGTTCCACGGTGGTTCACTCCGTCGGCGGCTGGGCGGCACTGGCCGGTGCCATCGTT
>JBEPXL010000062.1:0-11216 GCA_041641935.1 Desulfobacteraceae bacterium
GAAAAGCGCTGAAAAAAGCGAAACGGAATGAAAAGATGCTGGGCGAGGTTCTTCTGTCGCTGCAGTTCATTGACCGGCCGACACTCCGGGGCGTGATTCAGCAGCAGGTCCAGGAGGCGGTTCTGGAGCTGTTTTTCTGGAAAGAGGGAACATTTGAATACCGGGACTGCATGATCGACTTCGATCACGAGAGCATGCAGGAGATCAATACCATGGAAATCATCATGGAGTCCGCCCGCCGAATGGATGAATGGGATGAACTGCGGCCGCGAAAAGAAAGCGACGGCTTCGCCTGAAGCCGTGCAGCAGAGCGGACAATGCCTCTCTATGTTTCGTGTTTCTCCCGATAGGAGACGACCGTCACCGGTGAACGGCGAAACAGCTTCGAGGCGACGGAGCCGATCATGATGTGTTCCAGGTCGGTTTGTCCCTTGGGGCCCATCACGATCATATCGACCTTTTCCTGTTCCATCAGCTCCAGCAGTTTATCCAGCGGATTGCCGATTTCAATCCGGGTCTGCATCCGGAGATCCCCGACCGGCACATTCTTCATGATCTTCGCCAGATAGTCTTCCCGCTCCTGCCGGACCCCCTGCAGATAATGCTCTCCGTCGATGTCGTAGCCCATCATGGAAATCCTGCGGATAATATCCATGTCCCGGATATTGATGACGCTGGCAACAATCAGTTCGGCATCCAGGGCTCTGGACATATTGACGGCGCAGGCGAAGATCCCTTCAGAAGAGGGAGCGACGCCGATGGCGGCCAGTATTCGTTGAAATGAAGCCATTTTTCTCTCCCGCGCTTGTTGTTGTGGTCAGGTTCCGACCGCCTCTTCCGTCCGGGCCGCCGCCACCTCTTCGGGCTTTGGAATCCGGGGCCGCTGCATCAGATACAGCATACCGTAGAGCGCCAGTCCGATGAGATAGGTCCAGTACCGCTGATCATGGGGAATGTTGAGCCATGCCGCAATGGCATCCGGACGCATCATAATGAAGGTGACACAGAGAAACAGGGGAAGCTCATACAACCGGTTTCGCGCCACAAACCAGCCCTGGGTCGCCGAAGCAAATGCAAAGTTGCCAATGCAGGTCATGACAAAGATCAACAGCCCCTGAGGCCAGTTGTCGACGTTGTGGAGAATCAGGTCCGTGTTGAAAATAAACATGAACGGCAGGATCGCCGTCCGGATGTCGTACATGAATCCCTGGATTCCCGTCGCAATGGGAGGCGATTTGGCGATGGCCGCGGCCGCATAGGCGGCCAGCCCCACCGGCGGCGTATCGTCGGCAAGAATCCCGAAGAAGAAACAGAAGAGGTGCGCGGCCATGAGCGGCACGATAAAACCGTAGAACCCGCCGATGGTGACGATGGCCGGAGCGGTCAGGGACGCCATGACGATGTAGGTGGCGGTCGTCGGAAGGCCCATGCCGATGATCAGGCTTGCAATGGCGGTGATGAGGAGCATCAGAAAGATATTCCCCATGGAAATGGTATCGATGATCTGGGTAATCAGTCCGCCGAGTCCGAGTGCCACAACGCCTACGATGATACCGGCTGCCGCCGTCGCCAGCGCCACGGAAACCATATTCCGCGCACCGGCCGCCAGGGCAGCGATCAGCCTGAGAAAACCCAGTTTGAAGGCAGGCCAGAGCGGGGCCTTGTCCAGCCAGGCCCGCACCGGTTCCTGGAGCAGCATGATAATCGCCATGACCCAGATGGCATTGAACGCAGCCAGTTCCGGCGAATGGCGGACCACAATCAGTTCGTACAGCAGAAAAAGCAGGGGGATGATGTAATGAATACCACGAAGAAACGTCTTGAAGAAGGGCGGCAGTTCACTTTTCGGCATTCCGGTCAGTCCCAGTTTGGATGCCTCAATGTGGGAGATGAAAAAAAGGGCGGCATAGGAAGCAAAGGCCGGAACCGCAGCGGCCTTGATCACTTCCACATAGGAGACATTGACATATTCGGCGATAATGAAGGCGGCCGCCCCCATGATCGGCGGGGCCAGCTGGCCGTCCGTACTGGCGGCGACCTCGATGGCTGCGGCCTTGGTGCTGGGATAACCGACTTTTTTCATCAAAGGGATCGTAAATGTACCGGTGGTGACGATATTGGCAATACTCGAACCGGAAACAACACCGGTGAGCCCGCTGCCCAGGATCGCCGCCTTGGCCGGTCCGCCCTTGAAGCCGCCCAGCAGGCTCAGGGCAAGCTGGATAAAATAGTGCCCGGCCCCGGCCTTGTCGAGCATGGCCCCGAACAGCACAAACAGAAAGACGATGGTGGCCGATACATCCAGCGGAATACCGTAGATGCCCTCGGTGGACATGGTCATCTGTCCGACGAACCGGTTGAGGGAAATTCCCTTGAATGCGATCAGGGGGGGCATCCAGGGACCCAGAAAGGAATAAAGACAGAAGGCGATGGCGATCACCGGCAGCGCAGGTCCGATGACCCGCCGGGCCGCTTCCAGAAGGAGGACGACAAGGATCAGGCCGACAACAATATCACGGGTAATCGGGGCCCCGATCCGGAAGGCGAGCCCTTCATAGTCAATGGCGATATAGAGTGCGGAAAAGGCGGCGATAATGCCGATGATGTAATCGGTGACGGGGATCCGGGTCTTTGTGGAAAGCAGATCGAGACCGAACCGCTTCTTTTTGAAAAAGGGAAAATTGAGATAGACAAGCAGGAGTGCAAAAGCCAGATGGATGGCCCGGATGTAGGTCGAATCGAGAATCAGCCAGCTGGCGATGGAAAGCTGAAACAGACTCCAGCAGACGGCGATGGTCGGTATTACGTATTTTTCCGGTCCGCCGGGACGCCGGCCGATGCCCTCTTCCTCTTCTGCCAGTCGCCGGGCCAGATCACTGCCATTATCCGTATCATGCTTGTCAACGCTCATCAATCACCCTTTCCTGCTGAAGCAATCTCTGCCGGGAACCTCTGATGTGTCTGCTCTTTTCTCTTTTCGCAAGTGGCGGCGGAGTTCCCCCCGCCGCCGAAGATCAGGACATGATCCGTTTGTTTACTCCATGAGTCCGGCTTCCTTGTAGTACTTCATGGCACCGGGATGAATGGGTGCGGAAAGCCCCTCCAGCATTCCTTCCCTGGTCAGTACCGCATAGGCCGGATGCAGCTTCTTGAAATCATCAAAATTATCAAAGACCTCTTTGGTAATGGCATACACAACTTCGTCCGGAACCTTGGCCGAGGTGACAAAGGTTGCCTTGACGCCGAAGGTCGGTACGTCATCTTCGTTGATTGCGCCGGGATAGAGGGATACCGGAATCCTGGAACGTGCGTAGTAGGGCTTTTCCTTGATGAGTTCATCGATGCCCGGCGTGTCGATGGAGATAAACCGGACTTTCGTTGCGCCGGCAGTGGCTTCCTTGATGGCGCCGTTGGGATGGCCGACGGTGTAGAAGAAGGCGTCAATCCGTCCATCCTGCAGAAGACCGGGGGCCTCGGCTGCTTTTACCTGTTCGGCGATAATGTCTTTTTCCCAGTCGAGTCCGACCGCTTCAAGGGCGTCGATGGAATTCTGCCGCTGACCGGAACCGGGATTTCCGATATTGACCCGTTTTCCCTTCAGTTCCAGAATCGACTTGGCACCGGCATCCGCAGCACCGATCAGACTGACCGATTCGGGATGAATACTGAAGACCGACCGGAGATTTTTCTGGGGGCCCTTTTCTTCCCATTCGGCCTGTCCATGAACCGCCTGGTACTGACGGTCGGACTGGACCACGCCGAATTCCAGGTCTCCGGACATGATGGCGTTGACATTGAAGACCGAACCGCCGGTCGATTCAACCGTTGCCCGGATGCCGTACTCTTTCCGTTTCTGGTTGACCATTTTTGCAATCGCGCCGCCGGTGGGATAGTATACACCGGTAATCCCGCCGGTACCGATGGTGACAAAGGTCATTCTTGCCTGTACCGGTGCCGGGCTCGTGCCCATTGCCATCACAACTGCCACCAGTACTGCAAGACCGAGAATCAATGTTTTTTTCATGGCTAACTCCTCTCTCAAAACAGGTTAATACAAGGCTCTATCCGCTTTCATCCACACATTTGGAAAATCTGTTTCTGTCCTGAAAAAATGAATCCTGCCTCAATAAATAATCGGCTTACCATAACAAATGGCTCCCGACAAGGCAACAATTTTGTAATCCGCAGATATGACGATTCAAAAATCCGGCTTGAGCCACGGCCCTGTCTGCGGTATAGGAAATGAATGAACCAGACAAAAACACCACCGGCGGTCAGCGTCATTATCCCGACCTATAATCGGCAGCAGCCTCTCCGGAAAGCCGTCGATTCCGTTCTGGACCAGACCTTCAGTAACTTTGAACTGATTGTTGTGGATGACGGCTCCACCGACAGAACACCGGAACTGCTCGCGGATTACGGTGATGCCCTTCAGGTCATCCGGCAGCCGAACCGGGGCGTCAGTGCCGCCCGGAACCGGGGGATCAGCGCCGCATCCGGTGATCTGCTGGCATTTCTGGATTCGGATGACCGGTGGCTGCCGGGAAAATTAGCCGCCCAGGTGGCATTCTTCCATACCCGTCCGGAGGCGCTTATCTGCCAGACCGAAGAGATCTGGATCCGGAACGGCGTCCGGGTCAATCCCGGAAAGCGCCATCAGAAACCGGAGGGAATGATTTTTGTGCCGTCCCTGGATCTCTGCCTGGTGAGTCCTTCGGCGGTCATGATCCGCCAGACCCTGCTGAATGATGTGGGGTATTTCGATGAAAGCCTTCCGGCCTGTGAGGATTATGACCTCTGGCTCCGGATCAGCAGCCGGTATCCGGTCCATCTGATCCCGACACCGCTGATTGTGAAATACGGCGGGCATCCGGACCAGTTGTCCCGGATGCCGGGGCTGGACCGGTACAGAATCCGGGCGATCCGGAAACGGCTCGACAGCGGTGAACTGACATCTTTCCAGGCAAACGCCGCCCGGCGGGTGCTGATGCAGAAATGCCGGATCTATGCAGGCGGCTGCCGCAAACGGGGCCGGGAGGAGGAAGCACAGTACTATCTGGATCTGGCGGCCTCCTGCACCTGACAAAATGGACCTTTTCCCACCTTACCGGTTGATCTTTCTCCGAGCCCATATTATAGCAGAAAGAAGACAGCGGCTTTGAAACCGCTGCACCATCACCAGTAATTTGATTACGTTCCGATAAGCCTGTCCGCAATCAGCCGATCATTCCGGCTTCGATCCCCCGACACAATCCCCCGCGAACGGAGGTGTACGCAACATGACCACAGAAAAGACCGACGCCCACGGCGGTCCGCTCGTCAATCTTCTGGTCGATGACGAACGGGCCGCTCTGCTCAAAGACTTTGCCAACAACCTGCCGGATATTGCCCTGAGTGATCGCCAGATGTGTGATCTGGAAATGCTGGCGGTGGGGGCATTTTCTCCCCTTACGGGGTTTATGAAACAGCCCGATTATGCCGCCGTGCTGGACCGGATGCAGCTGCAGGACGGCACCATCTGGCCCATACCGGTCTGTCTGGACATTACCCACCTGCAGGCCCGGAACCTGGAGGCGGGTCAGTCGGTAGCGCTGCGGGATCCCGAAGGTTTCCTTCTGGCAGTCATGCACATCGAGGATATCTGGCAGGCGGACCGGGAAAAGGAAGCCGAAGCGGTCTTCGGTTCCACCGATATCACCCACCCGGACATTCTGCATCTGATCAAAACCGCCGGAGACTCCTATATCGGCGGCCGGCTGGAAGTGACGAGCCTCCCGCTTCATTTCGATTTCCAGCAGCTCCGGAACAGCCCTGCCGAGTTCCGGGGGCTCTTCCGGAAGCTGGGATGGGAGCGGATTGTCGCCTTTTACACCCGCAATCCCATTCACCGTCCCCAGTTCGAGATGACCCTGAAGGCGATGCGGCAGGCCGAGGCAAACCTGCTGATTCTGCCCACAGCCGGGATTACCCATCCCTGGGATTTTGACCACTATACCCGGATTCGATGCTACCGGGAGGTACTGAAACGATATCCGCCGGATTCCCACATTCTGAACCTGCTTCCGCTGGCCAACCGGCTGGCGGGTCCGCGGAGCGCACTGCTCCATGCCCTTATCGCCCGGAATTACGGCTGCAGCCACTTTATCGTCGGCCCGGATCATGCCTCCCCGGATATGGCGGAATTCTATCCGAAAGGCGCTGCCCAGGAACTGGTTCAGGAGATCGCCGATACCATCGGTATCGAGATCATTTCCTTTCCCGAAATGGTCTATCTCCCGTTCGAGGATGAGTACCGGTTTGTGGATCAGGTTCCGGAGGAAAGCCAGACCATTTCCCTGACCGGGTTCGATATCCGGAACCGGATCCGGTCCGGTCGCCGGATTCCGGACTGGGCCACCTTTCCGGAGGTGTCGGCGGAACTGCAGCGTTCCTATCCGCCGCCCCGGCGGCAAGGGCTGACGGTCTTTTTCACGGGTCTTTCCGGGGCCGGAAAATCGACCCTGGCCCGGATTCTCTATTCCCGCTTTCTGGAGATGGGAGACCGCCCGGTCACCCTTCTGGACGGCGACATCGTTCGGCAGAATCTCTCCAGAGAACTCAACTTTTCCAAGGAACACCGGGATATCAATGTGCGGCGGATCGGTTTTGTCGCCTCCGAAATCACCAAAAACCGGGGAGTTGCCATCTGTGCGCCCATTGCGCCCTATGAATCGACCCGCACCGAAATCCGGGATACCATCGAAGCCTATGGCGGTTTTGTGGAGGTCCATGTGGCAACCCCCATCGAAGTCTGTGAAGAGCGGGACCGGAAAGGCATGTATGCCAAGGCCCGTGCCGGTCTGGTAAAGGGATTCACCGGTGTGGATGATCCCTATGAAGTGCCCCGTTCTCCGGAACTCCGCATCGACACGACAACCATGACCTCCAACGAGGCGGTGAAGACCATTCTGCTGTTTCTGAATGAAAAAGGCTATATCTGAACAAAGGAAGGAACCAAGCGATGATCTATCCGGTAATTATGGCAGGCGGTTCGGGAACACGGCTCTGGCCCCTCTCCCGCAAACTCTATCCCAAGCAGCTGCTGAAACTGGTGGGCAACCATACCATGCTGCAGGAGACGGTCCTGCGTCTCAGAGATTTCACCGACATGGGGGATCCGATTCTCATCTGCAACGAAAGCCACCGGTTCATGGTTGCCGAACAGATGCGGAGCATCGGGGTCACACCGGAGGCCATCATTCTGGAACCGGTGGGGCGGAATACAGCGCCGGCAGTGGCGGTATCAGCGCTTCAGGCCCGTACCGGCGGGGATGATCCCCTGATCCTGATTCTGCCGGCCGACCATTTTATCGCAGACGTTACCGCCTTTCGCCAGGCGCTGCGGACCGGTGTGAAATATGCCCGGCAGGGTCATCTGATCACCTTCGGCATTGTGCCGGAAGCGCCGGAGACGGGCTATGGATACATCCGGAAAGGAAAACCGCTTGCCGGAGACGATGACACAGCGGCCGCCATCGACCAGTTCGTGGAGAAGCCGGATCTGGAGACGGCAAAGTCCTATCTCGCCTCCGGAGAGTACTGCTGGAACAGCGGCATGTTCATGTTCCGGGCGTCGGAAATACTGGCGGAACTGGAAACCTATGTACCGGATATTGTCGCGGCCTCCAAAAATGCATTCAGCAGGGGCCGGTCCGACCTCGACTTCTTCCGGCTCGACCATGACACATTTGCGGCCTGTCCGTCGGATTCCATTGACTATGCGGTCATGGAAAAAACGACCCGCGGCGCAATGGTTCCTTTTCAGGCGGGATGGAACGATCTCGGTTCATGGGAAGCCCTGTGGCAGGTGGGGAACAGGGATGAAAACGGGAATGTGATGAAGGGAGACGTACTGACCCACGACGTGAAAGAATCCTTTCTTCATGCCGGATCACGGCTGATCGCCGCCGTCGGACTGGAACACCATATCGTGGTGGAGACGGCCGACGCGGTGCTGATTTCTCCGCGGGACAGGGTGCAGGAAGTAAAAAAGATCGTGGACAAGCTGAAAGCATCCCGAAGACAGGAGGCGATTTCCCATAAAACCGCCTACAGCCCCTGGGGAACATCGGAACGGCTGGTGGAGACCGACCGGTTCCAGGTCAACCGGGTGACCATCAAACCGGGGGCGGTGCTGACCCTGCAGAAGCATTTCAACCGGGCCGAACACTGGACTGTCCTTCGCGGGACGGCGCAGGTAACAAGGGATGGTGAAGAGTTTATCCTCCGGGAAGACAGTTCGGCCTATATTCCGCCGGGAACGGCGCACCGGCTTTCCAATCCCGGAAAGATTCCGCTGGAGATTATCGAGGTTCTGTCCGGCAGTTATCTGGGAGAAGACGACATTGTCCGGCTGGAAGAGGTGTACCGGCCCTGAAAGAAACAGATCCCCCATCTCCTTTGCAGGCGCTCAGATATCGGTTCCGGGGAGGCATGATAGTGCCTCCCCGGCGCGTTATGCCGTCAGCTATTCATCAGGACATGATTACGCCGTCTGAATACTGGCGTCCTCCTCGCGGTTGAGGGCCTTGGTCGCCTGTTCCCGCAGCTTGTATTTCTGGATTTTACCGCTGGCCGTCGTGGGATAATCTTCCACAAACATGAAAAAGGCGGGAATCTTGTGGAAGGCGATCTTGTCTTTACAGTATTCCTTCAGCTCCTCATCTGTGGCGGTTTCCCCTTCCTTTATCTGGACAAAGGCGGCCACCTCTTCGCCGTATTTCCTGCTCGGGACGCCCACGACCTGCACATCCTTGATCTTCGGGTGGGTATAGAGGAATTCCTCGATCTCGCGGGGATAGATGTTTTCGCCGCCCCGGATGATCATGTCCTTGATCCGGCCCGTGATCTTGCAGTAGCCGTTCTCGTCCATGATCGCCAGATCGCCGGTGTGGAGCCAGCCGTCCCTGTCGATGGCCTTTTCCGTGGCTTCGGGCATCTGGTAGTACCCCTTCATCACATGATACCCCCGGGTGCAGAGTTCGCCCTGCACGCCCGGTTCCACCTCTTTTCCGGTGGACGGTTCCACAATCTTCACCTCCACATCCGGAAGGGCCTTTCCGACGGTGCTGACCCGCAGTTCCAGCGGATCGGTGGTCCGGGTCATGGTGATACCGGGGGAAGCCTCAGTCTGGCCATAGGTGATGCACATTTCACTGGCCCCCATGTCGTTCACCACCTGTTTCATCACCTCGATGGGACAGGGAGAACCGGCCATGATGCCGGTCCGGAGATGGGATGTGTCGTAAGACTTCTTTTTCATCTCCTCCAGTTCAGCGATGAACATGGTGGGAACGCCGTGAACAGCGGTGCAGTTCGATGCCTGCACTGTTTCCAGGACGCTGTCCGGCTTGAACGCGACCACCGGGGCCATGGCCGCTGCGGAGACGACACAGGTAAGGGTTCCCAGTACACAGCCGAAGCAGTGGAAGAACGGAACCGGAATGCACATCACATCCTTGCTGGAGAGTTCCATGCATTCGGCCAGGCTTTTGGCGTTTCCGATCAGGTTGGTATGGGTGAGCATGACGCCCTTGGGAAAACCGGTGGTTCCGGATGTGTACTGCATGTTGATGACATCATCCGGGGCAGTGGCATCCTGGCGTGCCTTCAGGTCTTCATCGCTCACCTGCTTCCCCATTTCGATGATGTCATCCCAGGCGTACATTCCCGGCGGAACATCGTCTTTGCCCAGGTAGATCACGTTCTTCAGTTTCGGCAGTTTGGCACAACTCAGCTGACCGGGCTTGCTGTCTTTGAGTTCCGGGCAGACATTGTTGACGACCTTGATGTATTCATCCGCCTCACGGACGCCGCCGATGAGAAGGAGGGTCGTGGCGTCGGACTGTTTCATCAGGTATTCCAGCTCAAAGCTCCGGTAGCTGGTGTTGACGGTTACCAGCACCGCCCCCATTTTGCCGGTTCCGAACTGGGTATACACCCATTCCGGCACATTGTTGGCCCAGATGGCAATGTGCTCTCCCTTTTCGATCCCCAGGGCCATGAACCCCCTGGCGACATCATTGCAGACATCCCGGAATTCCCGGTAGTTGTAGCTGATGCCGGGCTTGTGATATTCCAGCGCCTTGCTGTCGCCGAACTGTTCCGCGACCAGATCGACCAGCTGACCGATGGTGGTTTTGCCGACTTCGTACTGTGGTAACTGCATGGTGTACCCTCCCCTCGGGTAAAAAATGATTCATCTGCTGAAGACAGGAGCGAAAGCCCATCCCCGACCCTCCGCTCCCGTCCGCCCAGCCTTTAGTTTACACGCCGTTCACGCCCCTGCCACTCTCTGTCTCTCAGTTTGAACTTCTGAATCTTGCCGGTCGCCGTCTTGGGAAGCTCACCGAACTCCACCGCCTTGGGCGCCTTGAACCGGGCGAGATTCTCTTTGCAGAAGTTGATAATATCCTCGGCAGAGGGAGTTGCGCCGGGACGCGGCACCACAAACGCCTTGGGCACTTCGCCCCATTTTTCGTCCGGAATCGGCACGACGGCAACTTCCATCACATCCGGGTGCTGATAGATGACATTTTCCACTTCCACGGTGGAGATGTTCTCGCCGCCGCTGATAATGATGTCCTTTTTCCGGTCCATGATCTGCGCGTAGTTGTTGGAATGCATCACCGCCAGGTCACCGCTGTGGAACCATCCCCCTTTGAACGCCTCTTCGGTGGCCTGGGGATCCTTGTAGTAGCCGAGCATGACATTGTTTCCGCGCATGACGATTTCGCCGATGGTTTCCCCGTCCCTGGGAACCGGTTCCATGGTTTCCGGATTGACCACATCCATGTACATGGCAATGATGTAGGGAACCCCCTGCCGGGCCTTGATCTTTGCCCGCTCCTCCAGGGGCAGGTCATCCCATTTGGCCTGCCAGGCACAGACGCTGTGGGGGCCGAAGACTTCGGTGAGGCCATAGGTCTGGGTAATGTTGGCGCCGACGTTTTCCATATTCTGGATAACGGTCGGGGCCGGCGGGGCCCCGGCGGTCATGATCTCCAGCAGATGATCCAGTTTGATGTTGTGTTCGGTGGCGTAGGCGGACATACCGATCAGAATCGTCGGCGCGGCGCAGAGGTGGGTAATCCCCTCCCTGTCGATGGTCCGGTATATCTCTTCCGGAACGACTTTCCGGAGACAGACATGGGTGCCCCCGACCGCGGTCACCCCCC
>JBEPXL010000063.1:0-11136 GCA_041641935.1 Desulfobacteraceae bacterium
CGGAAGATAGGTGAAGACCAGGTAGTGCTTGCCGATGATAATCACATCCCCGTGCTGCAACCAGTGCCGGGAGACCGGTTCTTCATTGACAAAGGTTCCGTTCTTGCTTTCCAGATCCACCAGCAGAAACCGTTCGCCCACCGAATCCACCTTGGCGTGGTGACCGGAAACGGCGAGATTGTCCACCACTATATCATTGTCCTCCCGGCGACCGATGGTCAGGGATTTTCCTTTTTCCAGAGGATACTCTCCGAGCTTGCTTTCATCACTTTTGAACTTGAGTGTCAAGACTGGCATGAAACCACCCCTCCGTTGATCGTTGAAGTCTGCGCGACGCTGTCAGACAGGAACATCATACCGGAAATGTCCGGCGGCAATTCCGGCGGCGTTATCCGCCGCGCTGAAACAGGCTGAAAAATCTTGAGAAAAAGCCGCCGTTGCGGCGATAAACCGATTTGATCTTGACGACAATCACGGTAATGTTGTCTTCTCCGCCCCGTTCATTGGCCATATCGACCAGTGTGCGACAGGCCCTGGCGGGTTTTTCGGCGGTAACAATCTCAAGGATTTCCTCGCTGGTCACCTTGTTGGTCAGACCGTCGGAGGCAATGACCACACAGTCGCCCTTGAAACACTGGATCTCGCAGCTGTCGGGGACGACCATCTCCTCGATGCCCATCGCCCGTGTCAGCATATGGCTGTACTCCATGCCGAACCGCTCATCACCCGTCTGGTTCAGGGCCATCTGCTCGGCCATGACGGTATGGGGGACGGACAGGGTTTCAATCCGGTCATTCCGGATCAGGAAAATGGGGCTGTCTCCCACATTGGTGGCGATGAGGGTATCGCCGGTAAAGGAGACCGCCGAAACGGTGGCCCCCATGCCCTGATAGGAAACCCGGGCCTGGGCCGCCTGGTAGACCACCTGGTTCGAGAGCTTGATGCCCGAAATCAGCCGGTTGCCTTCTTTGGACAGGGTTTTGTCCGAGTCCTCGAGTTCCTCCACCTCCACGCCCTTTTTGAACCGCTTCATGTAGTCCCGGATGGTCTTGACCACCAGATCGCTGGCGACCTCTCCGGCCTGATGGCCTCCCATGCCATCAGCGACCACATAGAGCTTCATGTCATCATCGAGGTAGAGCGCATCTTCATTGCCCCGCCGTTTCATTCCCACGTCTGTCAGGCCCGCCGATTCAACCACTACCATCAAAGCCCTCTTTCCTGTTTCCGGAATATGTTTATGCGCCGCTTGCCTTCGCCGCCCGCTTCTGGGCCATGATGGCATCGATTTTGGCGCCCAGCTGCCGCAGGTGCTTGGCGAGCAGTAACGCCCGCTGATACCGCATGGACGGGTCTTTCTCCAGCGCTTTATTGATAATCGCCACAAGCGGCTTGACGACCTTCGGATTGATGGTTCTCGGATCCGGCTGGCGGACATTCATGATCTGATGCATCAGGGCCGCCGGACTGTCTCCCCGGAAGGGAAGCTCACCGGTCACCATCTGGTAGAGCATGGTTCCCAGAGAGAAAATATCCGACTTCCCGTCCACCTTCTTGCCGGAAATCTGCTCGGGCGACATGTAATGGGGGGTTCCCTTGACGACACCGGTCTGGGTCTGGGAAGAGGCGGTAATCCGGGCGATACCGAAGTCGGTGATCTTGATGATGCCGCTTTTCAGCAGCATGATATTGGCCGGTTTGATGTCCCGGTGAACGATGCCCTTTTCATGGGCGTAATCGAGTCCCTCGGCAACGTCGGCCACATAGTCGATGACCTTCCGGAGGGGCAGAAGATTCTTCTTTTTGGTAAACTTCTGCAGATCCTCTCCCTCCAGATACTCCATTGCGATATAGGCCAGATCATGCTCGTCACCGGCGTCATAGATGGTGACGATGTTGGGATGGGAAAGGGTTCCCGCGCTTTCGGCTTCCCGGAAGAACTTCTGTTTCATCTTTTCCGCCTCTTCCGGCTCGAAATCCTCGGTAAACTTGAACGTCTTGATGGCGGTGGTCCGGTTGATCCGGGGATCCTGCCCCAGATAGACGACCCCCATCGCGCCCTTGCCCAGCTGCTTGATCACTTCATACCGTCCCAGCGTCGGACGGGTTCCGCCGCCTCCGGACAGGAGGCTGTCCCCGCTGGTGCCGCCCAGCATTCCGTCTCCGAAGACCATGGTTTCGCTGGCCTGCAGCAGCCGCTCCTTGCGCTGACCGACATTCTTGTAATTGGGATCATGTTTTTCAATATGTTCATAAACCGAAGCGGCCTTGTTGAACTGCCGTTTCCGTTCATAGTCCAGCGCCAGGTTGTAGAGGATATCCTTGGTTTCATTATCGACCGGAACCTTCCGGAGTTTGTCAAAGGCCATGTCGAGCATCCCCTGGCTCTGGAACGAAAGCCCCAGCATCCGGTTGGTCTCTGCCGATTCCCCTTCGATTTTCTCTTTCCCGGCCTCGGTGACAAAGAAGTTGATCGTCACCACACCGATATACCCCAGAAGCAGCTGGAGAAACGGATAGATAATCCGGACCCAGAGTCCCTGCCCGGTGAAAAAGTAGTAGGAAACGCCGACAATCAGTCCCATGACCACGATAAAGGTGACTCCCGCCAGGGCGGCCTTCAGCCGGGGCAGGACAAGAGTGATCAGGACACCGACCAGAAGAATCATGGCCAGCCCGGCGGTGGCATTCCAGGAAGGCTGCCGGATGAACTGCTGGTTCAGAAGGGTCCAGATGGTATTGGCTGTCAGTCCCCCCATATCCATGCCCGGACTGACCGGTGTCGGAAGCACAGTCCCGACCCCGACGGCCGTCGGCGTGATCAGAACGATCCTGTTCTGAAAATTGCTCAGGGGGATCTTGTCGTTGATCACGTCGAAAAAGGAGTACCGCCGGAAGGTTTCCAGCGTCCCTCCCTTGAAACTGACCAGAAGCCGTGTATCGCTGGTCACGGGGATGCTCACCCGCGTTCCCAGGTCAATCCGGTTTCCGACATCGACCCGGATATCACGGTTCGGCACATCGAGGGAAAGGGCGGCCAGCTTCAGGGCGAAGGAGGGAAAATAGAGGTTCCGGTACCGCAGGATGAGCGGATTGCTCCGGACGACGCCGTCGATATCGTTGAAGAGATTGACATGCCCGATTCCCTCGGCGGCTTCCATGAACGAGGTAAGCGGCGTGGTAATCATTTCGGCAGAGGGAACCGTACCGGGACCGGCGGTTTCCACATCCGTGATGGAGCGGCCCACCAGCGCCGGATCATTCACCTCTCCGGTATCCTCGATCCGGGGATTCTCCTTGATAAACACCGGCAGAATCACATTACCGGCCCCTTCCAGGGCCTCCTGCAGCCTGGTGTCGTTGTCCATCTCGGTCAGAGAGCTTTCGAGGGCCCGCAGGAGCGTCTGATCGGGGTTCGGAGATTTGCGCACCATGTCGAGAATCAGCCGGACCTGTTTGATGCCGCTGCTCTCCTCGGGTTCGCTGAAGATCACATTCAGACCGATGAGCCGGGCGCCGCCCTCATTGATCTTGTCAATGCCCCGGGCAATGAGGGAACGGGGCCAGGGCCACCGCCCCAGCCGGTCAAGGGAGTCGTCATCAATCTCGACGATGGCGATCTGCTCGGTACCGGGGTCGGCATCCCGCTGGCTCATGAGAAGGTCATAGAACTTGAGTTCCAGGCTTTCGAAAAACCCGATACGCCCGAAGCTGAGCGCCAGAAACAGGAGCGTAATTCCTGCCCCGAGAACAATAGCAGGATACTTCTTCAGAAATCCCATAGTGATATCCTTCAGTGTCCGTCCGGAAAGTAATGAACTGCATCTTCATGAAAAACGGATGTCTGCGGGCGAGACACCGCACCGGTCCGCGATTGAAAATGCACCGGATTGGTATAGTACGGTCTCTGTTTATCGAAAACAGAAAATGATGTCAATTTAAAACCGGTCAGGGGGTATGACCGGTTTTGCTGAAAGATGGAGAGGTTATAAAAACAGCGGGGATGGCGCGTCAGATTCTGCCGCCGCTCCACCGGAGTTTTGTTTTGAGCACATCAAAATAATTCCGGTCCGGCATCACAATCAGCCGGATGGGGTAGTCGCCCTGCCGGATCAGAATGGTGTCCTTTTCGGTGATCTCCAGGCCGGTCTGCCCGTCGAAGGTGAGCATGATATCCTGTGATCCCGAAGCCAGACGGATTTTGATCTCCACTGTATCCGGAACAATGAGAGGCCGGTTGGTCAAAGTAAAGGGGCAGATCGGCGTCATCAGGATGCCCGGAACCGTCGGATGCAGAATCGGTCCCCCGGCGGCCAGTGAATAGGCGGTGGAACCGGTCGGCGTGGAGACGATCAGCCCGTCGGCCCGGAAGGTGGTCAGATACCGGTCGTCGATAAAGGTGTTGATCCGGGCGAGACGCGCCAGCGCCCCCTTGTTGATGACAATATCATTTAATACCGGCTCCCGGACAACCTCCCTTCCTTCCCGGAGCACCCGGATCAGCAGACGCATCCGGGGAATGGTGTCAAACCGCTCTTCAAGGATGGTTTCAGCGACGCCGTAGAGGTCATCCTCGGTGATTTCCGCCAGAAATCCGACCTCACCGAATTTGACGCCGATGATGGGAATGGGGTTCTGGTCGATCCACCGGGCCGCGCTCAGAAATGTGCCGTCGCCCCCCAGCACGAAGATGCAGTAGAGATCACCCGGTGCGACCGGCATTGTCTCTGCCATCAGTTTCCGGCTGGGCGGAAGGGTTTCCTTGCGGATCACTTCCATGCCGCGGGATTCCAGCCACTGCTGAAACTCATCCGCCTTCCGTCTGGCTTCGTCGTCAATTTTTACAAACAGTCCGATTTTCTTTTTCACGATAGATACCCGTCGCCTTGTCTGGTTTCGGTTTAGCGGACGCCCTTGCGCTTCAAAAATTCGGCATACTTCATATCCGTGCCGAGAATATGCTTTTGCAGCCAGTCCTTCAGAAAGTTGCTGATCTGAATCGGATTGGAAATCCGGTTTTGCTCAAACGCCGTCTGCAGATCCATCACCCGGGCCGCCATCTTTTCATGGATTTCCCTGTGTTCCGGATATTCGGGAAAACCGTGGGACTGCATCAGGCGCTCTTCCGTGCGGAAGTGCGTCCGGGTATACTGCAGCAGCCCCGACAGAATCAGTCCCAGTGCTTCGCGGCCCTGTCCCACATACATTGCTTCGTACAATTCATTGAGCAGTTCCACCAGTTTCCGGTGCTGCGTGTCCACTTCACGGATACCGGTACTGTATGCATCTGTCCACGGAAAAAATGCCATCATGTCCTCCTTATACCTGCTTGAGCCGGTGGATCATGGGGGGAAGCACGTCTCCCCATACCGAGCCGCCCGGGGTTTTGCCAGCATCTGCCAGGGCATGGATCAGGGTGTCGAATATGTCCGGGGCCTTTCGCCGGATCGCCGCCAGGCTCTGCTCCGCCCGCTGTATGTCCTCGGGTTCCGGGGCGCCCTCGCTGAGTTGCTGAAACAAAACGGCAAGCTCGGCCCGGACATTGCCGGCCTGTGCGATCATCCGCTTGATCATCCCCTGCACCGGCTGCATGCCGCTGGAGGACGGGATCGCTACGGGCTGCGAGCAGACACAGGGCGTTTCCTCCAGCCCCCGCTCCTGCCGCTCCAGTGCCTGCCCGACCTGCTCCCGGAGCCATCCGGCGTCGGCATCCTTCTGACCGGACAGGAGGCGGCCATCCTCCTCCAGAAAGGTTTCGGCCCGTTCCAGTATCCTTTCGAGCCGCTGAACGGCGATCCCGTCATTGGAAAAGGCTTCCGGCAGCAGCTGTTTCCGGAGGATCTGGGCGTAAACCCGCAGCAGTTCTTCGATCTGGTCCCGTATCCGGCTGTCGGAGGTTCTGAGGGTCAGGGTCACTTTGGTTCCCTTCAGGGAAATGCGGGGCACGATGCCGCCCAGAGACTGTTTTTCGACCAGAAAGGCGGCAAAGAAACCGAGCAGCACCATCGCCGCCTGGATCCCGTGCGGCGGCAGCGACACCTCCCGGACCAGATATTCCCGGCCCGAACAGGCCATGTCGATCACCTGAAAAGTCCGGCGGACCTGCGCACTCACCTCATCGGCAATCTGCTCCAGGGTAAGCCCGTCGATCAGCACATCCGACAGGTTGGCCTCCCGGAGTGTCGCCCCGTCCAGGGCGGTCAGAAGCAGTTTTGCACCATAGAGGTCGGCCCGTGACAGATCCGCATTGTGAAGGCGGGCCTGGGACAGGTTGACGTTCCGGAGGGAGGCGCCGGAAAGATTGGCACCGGAAAAATCCGCACCGGAGAGATCCGCACCGGAAAAGTCCACCCCGGACAGATCGGCCTGGGGCAGAAGCGCTGCCGCCAGCCGTGCACCGGCGAGATTTCCCCCGGACAGATCGGCAACCGACAGATCGGCCCCGGACAGATCAGCCCCGGGCAGGAGCACCAGCAGCAGATCCGCGCCGGACAGATCCGCGCCGGACAGATCCGCACCGGTCAGATCCGCCTGGGACAGGTCCGATAAAAGAAGATTGGCGCCCGACAGATTGGCCCCGGCCAGGTTGGCCATCTCCAGCCGGGCTTCCGGAAGCTCGACGCCCGACAGATCGGTTCCGGACAGATCCGCCTTGCGTCCCCGCCTCCGGTCAAAGGCAAGCCAGGTCTGATGATCTGCAACGATTTGCTGTAACTCTTCCGCTGAAATTTTTTTCATTATTCTTCTTCGCCTGTATCCGGACACGAAACGCAGGTGCTGCGCCGCCGCCCGTGAAGGGAAAATCTAAATCGCTGGTTTTTATTTAAATTAAATCTTACAATCTGGGCACGTCCTTGTCAAAATATTTTCCCCGCCGGTAAAGCCCTTCCGCATCCGCTGTTATCATAACTGTTCTTTTTCTGAACGGTTATCCATATTTCCTTTTCCGGAAAAAGTATGCTATTATGATGCTTCCAATCCGAACTACCAGCATCTGTTCACTTTTTGTTCTTCGGCGCAAACCGGAAACCGGATGCTGCGCAAAGGAAGTAGAGACATGGCTGCATCCCCTGAGAAATCCCGTATCGTCATCCCCGGAAGACTCTCCGAAAAATGGCATGACCTCACCCGGCAGCTGGCGCGCCGGTGCAATGTTTCCGCTGTACGGATAACCCGCTGCACACATCACCGGCTGACGGTTGTCGCAGCAAGTACACCGTCCTCCCCTCCCGCCCGGTCCGATGCGCCGCCAAATGATCTGCCGGATAATTTGCCGGATAATTTGCCGGATAATGTAAATGACAAGTACGCAAAAGAGGTAATCAGCCGAAAGGAACCGCTGGAGATTACCGATGCGCCGCGGCAGTCGGCAGGCCGTCTTCCGGAGGAATGTACCGCCTATCTCGGACTTCCGCTCCGGTGGCCGGACGGAGACATTTTCGGCACCATCTGCCTCATGAGCAATCAGCCTGTCAGCAGGGATGCAGATGACCGGAACATGATCCGCTGGTTTCACGAGACGGTCGAAACCGATCTCCACCTTCTGTATCATGAACAGAACCGGAATGATTTCCCCGCCGTCCGGGACCGGCGCCAGTTTCTTTTACAGGAAAGCGAAAACCGGTTTCAGCATATTCTCGAAATCATTCAGGACATCTACTATGAAACCACCCCCGAAGGCATCCTCACCGAAATCAGTCCGTCCGTGGCGAATTATACCCGTTATGACCGGGAAGAGCTGATCGGCCTCTCCCTGTACGATCTCTACGCCGATCCACAGGACCGGCATCCGTTTCTGCAGACGCTTTTCCGCCAGGGTACGGTTTCCGATTACGGGCTTTCGCTCCGGGACCGGGACGGAAGCCGGGCCGACTTTTCCGTCAATGCCCGGCTGATCCTGACCGCCGGCGGGGAACCGGAAAAAATCATCGGTTCGGCCCGCTACATTACCCTGCGGAAAGAGGCCGAGCGAAGGCTTCAGGAAAGTATGCGGCTCAATGATCTTCTCCTGAACAGCCTGCCCCAGCCGGCCATGCTGATCCGGAAAGACCGGAAGATACTGGCCGCCAACCGGATTGCACAGGATTTCGGCGCGGTGATCGGGCAACCGTGCTGGAATACCTTCCGGAACGGTCTGTTTCTGACGGATTCATCCGGCGGAGATCAGAAAAAAAACAATGTTCCGGAGGAAGAAATGGTCATGTCTCCTCCTGTCCAGTGCGCCTTCTGCATGGCCGACCGGACACTGGCGGAACACCGGACCTGTCACAGGGAAGTAAGTCATCTGGACCGGCACTGGGATACCTGGTGGGTTCCGGTTCAGAAAGATGTCTATCTTCACTATGCCATTGATATCACCCGGCAGAAGCAGGTGGAGACAGAACTGCGGGCGGCCAGGGAAACCGCCGAACGGGCGAATCAGGCCAAGAGCCGTTTTCTTGCCAATATCAGCCATGAAATCCGCACCCCGATGAATGCCATCATCGGCATGATCGATCTGGTTCGCCGCACGGAAATGAACCGGGAGCAGCGGGAATTTCTCGAATCGGCCCGCGTTTCCACTGATTCGCTTCTGATCCTGATCAACGACATTCTTGATTTTTCCAAAATCGAGGCCGGCCATCTGGATCTGCTGAATGAGACCGTTCACCTCCACCGCCTGATCCGGGAAGTGGTTCACAGCATGTCGGTCAAAGCCCGTGAAAAAGGAATCGGGCTGGAAAGCACCATTGTGCCCGGCCTTCCCGAACAGGTCAAGGGAGATCCGGAGCGGCTCCGGCAGGTGCTGATCAATCTGCTGGGGAATGCCGTCAAGTTCACCGAAAAAGGCATGGTAACGCTCAGCGCCGAACCGGCCCCGTCAGCCTCGGAGGTGATCATCCTCTATTTCAGGATCACGGATACCGGCGTCGGAATTTCCGAACACCAGCTCAACCACATTTTTGACCGGTTCAGCCAGGGAGATAATTCCTCCCGTCGCCGCCACGGCGGAACCGGTCTGGGAACCACCATTTCCAAAGAACTGGTGGAACGGATGGGGGGGCGCATCTGGGTGGAAAGCATCCCCGGCAGGGGAAGCACCTTCCATTTCACGATTCATGTCCATCCGGCCCCGCCACCGGCGGAAACCGGTCCAGGCGGCCCTGTTCCGTCTGCTGCCCCGGTGGAACCTCTGGAACCGGTCCGGGTACTGCTGGTGGAAGACAATCCCCTCAACCGGAAACTGGCGAAAACCCTTCTGGCGCAGCAGGGACATACGGTTCTGACGGCGGAAAACGGCCGGACGGCCATCCAGATGCTGGACCGGGAGAGCCCGGATCTGATTCTGATGGATATTCAGATGCCGGATATGGACGGCTTTGAAACCACAGGAATCATCCGCAGACGGGAGAAAAAGACCGGCGCCCGCATTCCCATCATCGCCCTTACCGCCCATGTCATGCCGGAAGACCGGGAGCAGTGCAGGGCCGCGGGAATGGACGGGTTTATTCCCAAGCCGATCCGCCGGGAGGAATTCAATGCCGCCATCCGTCAGGCGCTCCATCCGGGACGGATACCGGAACCGGTTTCCCCCGTCCGTGAAATCCGGACACCACAACCGGCCGCCATCGACCGGGAAGGGCTGGTGAAGATTACCGGCGGGGACCGGAAACTGATCCGGGAACTGCTGCGTCTTTTTCTGCAGAACCTCCCCCCGCTGATGGACCAGATCGAAACGGCCGTCACGACCGGAGACGGCAAAGCCCTCCGGTTCGCCGCCCATACCCTAAAGGGAATGTGTCTCAACATTTCTGCGCAGACTGTCGCCGAAGCCGCCCTTTCCCTGGAAAAAGCGGGACGGAACAACCAGATGGAGAATGCGGAAGAACAGGTGACCGCCCTCACGGAGGCGGTGGTGCAACTGAAACAGATGATTGAAGACATGATCGAAGAAATGACGGCGGACTGATTATTTCGTTGCCTCGATCTGCCATACCATATTAAGAATTACCTGAGGATGCTGTCATGCCAAACGAGAAAGAAACCGCCGCCGTGGCGCAGATACCCTTGAAAGAAAAACTGAGACGGGTGCAGGAAAAGCTCGACCTGGTTCTCTGGGCCGCCGGGCTGGCCTGGTGGGACTGGGATGTCACCACCGGTCATGTGGATTTCAGTCCGCGCAAGGTGGAAATGCTCGGCTATACGCCGGACGAAATCCCGCCCCGTGTCGAAGCCTTTATCGATCTGATTCATCCCGATGACCATGACAACGCCATGGACGCCATGCGGGCACACCTGCAGGGGCGCCGACCCGTCTATGAAGTCCGGTACCGCCTCCGGACCCGGGACGGCGGGTGGAAATGGCTCATGGACCGGGGCCGTGTGGTGGCACGCAATGAAGACGGGCAGCCGCTGCGGGTGACCGGCGCGGTACAGGACATATATGAAATCAAGCAGGCCGAAGAGGAACGGGACTGGCTCTTCAGCCTTTCACCGGATCTCTTTACCATTGCCGGTTTCGACGGACACCTGAAGCAGGTCAACCCGGCCTGGCACCGCCGGCTCGGCTGGTCCGCACCGGAACTGCTGCAGACGCCCTGGATCGAACTGGTCCATCCCGATGACCGGAAAACAGCGGAATCCGTCTCTGCAGCCCTGTACGATGGCAAACCGGTGTACGATGCCGAAATCCGCTGCCGCCACCGGGACGGCTCCTGGCGCTGGCTCTCCTGGAACGCGGCATCCCGGCCGGACCGGGAGCAGATCTTTGCCGTGGCCCACGATGTCACCGAACGGAAAGCCCGGGAACAGGAACTGGACCGCTACCGGCAGAACCTGGAAGAGATGGTGGAACAGCGGACCGCTGAACTGACCCGTGCCAATGCCCGACTCGAACAGGAAGTGCAGGACCGGAAAGAAGCCCAGACGCAACTCCGGCGGCAGAGCGAGGAACTGGCCCGCTCCAATGCCGATCTGGAACAGTTCGCCTACATCGCCTCCCACGATCTGCAGGAACCACTTCGTAAAATCCGGGCGTTCGGAGACCGTCTGGCCGGAAAATACCAGGACCGCCTGGATGACCGGGGGCTGGACTACCTGGAACGGATGCAGTCGGCAGCGGGCCGGATGCAGGCCATGATCAATGAGCTGCTGACC
>JBEPXL010000064.1:0-11118 GCA_041641935.1 Desulfobacteraceae bacterium
GGCCCGGATGGCGCCGTTCAGGATGCGGGCGATCCGGCGGACGATGGCCGGCGTTTCGGCGATCTGCCGGAGATGGACCATATCCACGGTTTCATCCGCTTCTTCGATGACCTCGAAGCCATTCTCCTCGGCGGAAACCGGTTCCGTTTCCTTCGACACCCTGTCGGTTCGTGCCGCAAGGACTTCTTCCACGGCCGATGCAGTCGTGACCATGGGCCGGACCTGACCGCCGGCCATGAATTCAATATCATTGACGGTCGAATGATCCAGCGGATTGATCATGGCCACCGTCAGGATATCGTCCTCCCGGCTTACCGGAACCACCTGGTGCTTGACCATGAACTGGATCGGCAGGAGCCGGAAAACATCGTCGGCAATGGCCGTCTTTTTCAGATTGATGCTGGGAATGGCAAGCTGCCGGGAAAGGGCGCCGACCATGTTCTCTTCGGAAAGCGCTCCCATCTCCACCAGAATACTCCCCAGCCGGTTGCCCGTCACCGCCTGTTTCTGAAGCGACTCTTTCAATTGATCACGGTTGATCAGCCCGGCTTCAAGGAGAATATCACCAATCTTTTTCCACGGCACATCGGACCGCACAGTCTTTTTCATATGATCCGCCATCTGTTTTCCTCGCGTGACACCGGTTTCCTGTCAATTCTGGCTTACACCCAAAACCGGATGGGTGTCAATTCCGAATCCCGGCTTGACGGCAGCCGTTTCCGCATTTAAGGTATGGAATTTCAAATCAACAGCAGCCGTTCATCTTTCGCCTTCGGCGTATGGTGCAACCACCGCATCTCCGGCAGACGGAAAGCGGTATCATCATGACGGTATCCGACGGCACATGCAGAACCGGAGAATCAAAGCCGATATGACACAACTCAAAGGATTTCAGAAAAAATATCTGCGGGGACTTGCCCACGCGATCAAACCGACAGTGATGATCGGTCAGAGGGGATTGACCGAAACCGTCCTCCGCTCCGCCGAAGAGGCCCTCGACACCCATGAACTGATCAAGGTGAAGTTCATCGAATTCAAGGAAAAAGAACAGAAAGAAGAAATCACCGGCAGACTCGAAGACCACACCGGCGCCCTGCGGGTCGGTATGATCGGCCACACAGCGATCCTGTACCGGCCTCATCCGGATCCGGAAAAACGGTCCATTACGCTGCCGAAACGATAACTACCCCCTGCCGCGGGATGCGGGTCGTGCAAATGCGGTAGGGCTGGTTTCCTTGATATACTGCCGGATTCCCTTGATAATGCCGTTGCAGATATGTTCCTGATAATTTGCGCTGGTCAGCCGGGTGCATTCCTCTTTGTTGCTGATAAAGGAGGTTTCCACCAGGATCGACGGCATCTGGGCGCCCAGCAGTACATAAAACGGCGCCTGCTTTACCCCTTTGTCCTTGATGTTTCTGTAATTTTTGCTCAGATGACCGACCATGGACTGCTGGACATGGGCTGCCAGACGGCTTGATTCGTTGATTTTGGCATTTTTCATCAGGTCATTGAGAATGCTGTGGAGATCGCTGATGTTTTTCCGTGAAATCGCGTTTTCCCGGGCGGCCACCAGAATGGCGGCGTCGTCTGTTGCAAGGTTCAGGTAGTAGGTTTCGATCCCGTAGGCCCGCTGGTTCTGATGGGCATTGCAGTGGATGGAAATAAACAGGTCCGCATTCTGGGTGTTGGCGATGGCGGTCCGTTCCTCCAGGGTGAGAAACCGGTCCGAATCCCGCGTCATAATGACTTCACACCCCAGTTCCTGACGGATTTTCCGTGCCAGCCGCCGGGCGATCTGAAGCACCACATCCTTTTCAAACACCCCCCGGTGATAGCCCGGCGCACCGACATCTTTGCCGCCGTGGCCGGGATCGATGACGATCCGCCGGACCCCCAGGGCCAGCTGACGTGCCAGATCGTGGGGGGTCACCTTGGTATCGGGACTGACCGACGCCTGGTAGGTTTTGGGTTTGGGCGTATAGCTTGTCCGCGGGCGTGGAACCGGCTTGGCACGCTCGGCATAGGCGGTTCCCGCATCCCGCCCCCATACATCGATGACGGTCCGGAACGGGTTGCTCAGGGAAAATATCTTGTAGGTTTTGAAGGATTTTATATCGACCACCACCCGCACGGAATACGGCGTCCGCTGACCGGCCCGGGCGCTGATGAGAAGATCATCGTCAATGGGAATCACCCGCTTGATCTGCCGGCTCAGTACGCTGTTGGCAAAATCGATATACAGCCGCTTCGGCTTGTGGGCGCTGGCATCCTCATCCAGCAGTTCATGAACATACCCGGTTTCCCTGTCGGCGTCCACCACGATGCGGGTATAATTGGGGTTGGACCAGATCCGGAGCCCCTGTACGACGGTGGGGCCCCCGGAAGTCGGTGTAACCGCCGGACGGACCACAGCGGGCTTGTCGAGTTTCGACACCTTGATGAGCTGCGCGATGGGGTCTTCCACCGACGGCGCCGGTTTTGCCGGTCCGGTTTTCCGCTGACGGGCGGCGGCAGCGGCGTGATAAGCGGCCTTGCTCCGGACGAAAACAGTACTTTTGATCCGCTTCACCGGTGCGGTGGACTCGCTTTCACTCTCTTCGGGGGACGGTTCCGGTGCGGACAGATTCTTGGCGACGGCCGGTTTTTTGACAGGCGGGGGGGCATCGGTGTCTGCTGCGGCAACGGGTTTGATATCGCTGAACTTCCCCAGGGCGGTTTCTGCCTTCTTCCGGTAAATGCTCCGGGGAAACCGTTTGATGACCCGCCGCAGGGTATCAATGGCATGCTGCCGGTCGGTACTCAGAAAAGATCGGTAATAGAGATCCTGGTAGAGTTTTCCCGCCATGTAAAGGCTTGCCGATGCGAGGGTTCCGGACGGATCCTTTTCATAGGCCGCCGTAAACCGCTCGATGCAGACCAGCCAGTTGTCCCGGAATCTGACCAGTTCCGAATCCTCGATAAATTGATTGTAGTGTGCCTCTGCGCTGTAGAACTGCTGGGCAGCGGTATCGCTCCGGGCCGGCGGGATGCCGGTGAGCATCAGAAGGCAGGCGGCGATGACGCCGATATGGATCATACGGTGATAGTTCATAAGTCACTTCCTGTCGCCGGACACATCCCGGGCATTAGTGGAATTTCATCTTTTCCTGCAGCTCATTCAGGCAGTTGATCGCGTCTATCGGTGTCATTCGTGAGATATCGAGTCTGCGCAGGGTTTGTAACAGTTCCTGTTCCGCTTTCTGAAAAAGGCTGAGCTGAACCGACGCCTCCCCGTACACCGGAGAATCGTTCTCTGCAACCTGATCCGGTGTCTGCGGGTGGTGCGCTTTCTGCTCAACTTCAGAAAGGATCGTATTGGCCCGGGCGATGACATCACGGGGGATGCCTGCAAGACGGGCGACCTGAATGCCGTAACTCCGGTTGGTTCCGCCCGCCACCAGCTTTCTCAGAAAAATGATTTCTTCCCCCGCTTCCCGGACGGCGATATTGAAATTTCTGACCCGGGACCGGCTCTCCGCCAGTTCGGTCAGTTCGTGGTAATGGGTGGCAAAAAGGGTCCGGACGCCTTTCCCCTTCAGGTCATGGAGGTATTCGGCCACCGCCCAGGCGATACTGAGGCCGTCATAGGTGCTGGTCCCCCGCCCGATCTCGTCGAGAATCACCAGACTGTCGGGGGAGGCATTGTTGAGAATATTGGCCGTCTCCTGCATCTCCACCATGAAGGTACTCTGCCCCTGGGAGAGATTGTCGAGCGCCCCGACACGGGTGAAAATCCGGTCGGTCACACTGACCGAAGCCGCCCGGGCCGGTACAAAACCGCCCATCTGGGCCAGGATCGTCAGGAGCGCCACCTGCCGGAGTACCGTCGATTTTCCGGCCATGTTGGGGCCGGTGATAATCAGAATCTGGTTTTCCCGGTTGTCCAGCCGGATCGTATTGGGCACGAACCGCTCACCGGAGATCATCTGCTCCACCACCGGATGGCGGCCGTCCTCGATCATCAGGATGCCGTCGGTGTTGATCTCGGGTTTCACATAATCGTTTTCCACCGCCACATGGGCCAGATCGAGAAGGCAGTCGAGCCGGGCGATAAACCGGGCCGCCCCCTGAATCCGCAGGTTCTCCTCCCGTACCGATTCCCGGATTTCGGTGAACAGCCGGTATTCCAGCGCGGCGCGTTTTTCTTCGGCATTGAGGACTCTGGATTCAAATTCCTTCAGTTCATCGGTAATGTACCGTTCGGCATTGACGAGGGTCTGTTTCCGGACATAGTGGGGCGGCACCTTTTTCGCGTGGGCCCTGGGAACCTCCAGATAATACCCGAACACCTTGTTGAACCGGACCTTGAGAGACGGTATGCCGGTCGCCTCCTTTTCCCGGGCTTCCAGTTGCGCCAGCCATCCCTTGCCGTCCCGGCTGAGCCGGATCAGTTCGTCCAGTTCTTCATTGTAACCGGTCCGGATGATACCGCCTTCATTGATGGTCGGCGGCGCGTCTTCACGGATCGCCCGGTCAATCCGCTCCGCCAGTTCCGAAAGGGGATCGATGATCTCCTCCCACCGGTAAAGGGAATTCTGGAACCGGGCCGCCCGGGTCATGATCTCCGGCAGGGTCTGCAGAGAACGCTTCAGTGCTGTCAGATCCCGCGCGTTGGCGTGTCCCATGATAATCCGGCTGCCGAGACGCTCCAGGTCATAGACCGACCGGAGGCTCTCCCGGAGATTCCGTGCGGTCGGAAGATTTTCGGTCGCCTCCGCCACCGCGTCGAGCCGTTCGCGGATGGCCGACACATTGAGGAGCGGATACCGGAGCCACCGCCGCAGCAGCCGTCCGCCCATGGACGTCACCGTCCGGTCGATGACCCCGAGGAGCGATCCCTGCCGTTTCCCGGTCCGGATATTGGCCACCAGTTCCAGATTCCGGCAGCTCAGATCGTCCACCGTCAGATAGTCGGCGAGGGTGTAGGTTTCCAGCCCGCTCAGATGTTCAATCTTCTGTTTCTGGGTCTCCCGTACATAGTGAAGTACGGCGCCGGCCGCCCCGACACCGGCCTGCAGTCCTTCACAGCCGAATCCTTCGAGGGAAAGGGTGTGAAACTGTTCCGTCAGGCGGCTGCGGCAGTCGTCATAGACAAAGTGCGGATCTTCCAGGAAGGTGGCGGACCGGCCCGCAAGGGCGGACAGGAGCGCCGACAGGTCCGGATCATTCCGCAGCGATTCGGGAAGCAGCAACTCCTGCGGGGCGATCCGCAGTGCCTCTTCGGTGATGGCGTCCCGGGATGCCGACTCGGTCAGCCGGAACGTGCCGGTGGAAATATCGAGACAGGCCAGACCGTATCGGTCTGCACTGCGGGCCACAGCCAGAACATAGTTGTTGACCCGCGCGTCCAGAAATTCGTTTTCAATAATCATCCCCGGCGTGATGACCCGCACCACCTCCCGCCGGACCAGCCCCCTGGCCTGGGACGGATCCTCGACCTGGTCGCAGATGGCGACTTTCATGCCGTTCTCGATGAGACGGGCGATATAGCCCTGGACCGCCCGGTAGGGAACGCCGCACATGGGAATCGGCTTGTCCTGGTTCTTGTTCCGGGATGTCAGGGTAATCTCCAGGATCCGGGACGCCACCTCGGCGTCATCGAAAAACATTTCGTAAAAGTCGCCCATCCGGTAGAACAGAATCGCATCCGGGTATTCTGCCTTGATGGACAGATACTGTTCAATCATGGGGGTGTTTCTGGGACTCATGAAACCGATATCACCGTTTGTCTGTGCCGCAGCAGGATATTAGAAGCTGTGGTCCAGTTCATCAAAAAGGGGCTTCAGATTGCTGTAGGTACTTCTGATATGTTCGGGAATGACGCGGATATCCGCGAAAACCGTCAGCGCGTTCACATCCCCGTGCCACCGGGGCACGATATGAAAATGAAGATGCTCCTCCACCCCCGCACCGGCGATCTTTCCGAGGTTGAGCCCGACATTGAACCCGTCGGGATTCATCACCTGCTTCAGAATCCGCCGGGACGCCTCCACGGCCGACAGCAGATCCCCCATTCCGGAATGGTCGAGCTGGTCCAGCCCGAAGACATGCCGTTTCGGCAGCACCAGGAGGTGGCCGTTGGCATAGGGAAACTTGTTCATCACCACAAAGGTCGTTTTTCCCTTGTAGAGGGTGAGATCATCTTTTTCTCCGAGGGCTTTGCAGAAAACGCAACCTTCTTCTTTTTCGTTGCCGAGAATATATTCGATACGCCAAGGCGCCCACATGGTCTGCATGACAGTTCAACCTCTTCCGAACAGAAGATTACAGGAAAGAAGAAAATTACCCATCAATGTACTAGGTTCAGTATGCAAACTCAACCTTTTTTTCCGGAAACCGGTACGAGTTCCAGTCCTCCCCAGGCCCCGATCCGGTCGCCGACAATGATCACGATCCCCTTAAGGCCGGAAATGGAACGGCCGAAGGCGATGCCATCGGCAATATCACCGGGCGACATGATCCGGTTCCCGATGGCGGTGGCTGCGGCGTCTGCCAGCGGGCAGTCATCGGAGACGACACAGACCGCGTCGGCCTTGCCCATGCTGAGGGAATGGCCGACGGTTCCGGAGGATGTACAGACGGCGAGGTGGCGATTGTGACAGTCGAGCCGGAGGCCGATCTTCATGCTCAGGGGAGATGTTCCCGCAAAGAGGGCGACAGTGACCTGACCCGGAGCGACCAGAAAAATATCACCACCGTTTTCCACCGTCACCTCCGGGGTATGGAACAGAAGATCCTGCCCCACGTATTCCGCCACGGCCCCGGCCACCGCCGCCATGGGTCCTGTTCCCGCCGCTTCACCGGCTGCGGCCATGTGACGGACGATGGACGGCGCCGGACCGGACAGCGGCAGCGGCGCAAGGCTGCCGGCAAAGGCCGGATGCCGCTCGATGTACCCCTGGATGTGTCCCCGGTAGTGGAGGATGCGTTCCCGTGCCAGGGACTTGAGGGAGACAGGGGCATGGATAAGGAGATCCGTCTCCTGAACCGTCACCTGAAAGAACGACCGCCCCGGTCCCGGGGTGATCCGGTTACGGTACGTGCGCTCCTGATACATTCCTACAGCCGCCGCTCAATGACATCGGCCAGAATGTCGAGGGCCTGACGGACCAGTTCCCTGTCCGCCTGACTTCCCATATGGCCGATCCGGAACACCTTCCCGGCCAGCGGACCGTGGTTTGCCCCGACCACAAGGCCGTGTTCCCGGAGCCGGGCGTCGAGTTCGTTCCAGGTGGTCCGGGACGGCACCTTGACCGCGGTCACCGTGGGAGACGGAATCGCCTCCGGCGCCGGATACAGGGCAAGCCCCATCTCCTGCACCCGTCTCCGGGTGTAGTCGGCGGTTTCCTTATGACGGAGATAGCTGTTGCCGAGGCCCTCTTCCAGCAGCAGTTTACCGGCGGCGTGAAGGCCGGCCACCCCATGCCAGTGGGGGGTATAGGGAAAGCGGAAATCCCGCTGGGCCGTACGGAACGGTTTCAGGGCGTCGTATCCCGCATAGTCCACCCGGTCGATGATGTCCCAGGCAGCGTCACTCACCGACAGAAAGGCCATGGACGGCGGGGCCGAAAGGCATTTCTGGGAACCGCAGAGGGCCAGGTCGATGTGCCACTCATCGGTCAGCACCTGGGCGCCCCCGGCACTGGAAACCACATCGGCATAGAGAAGCGGAACGCCATGACGGACTTTGATATCGCCGAGACCGTTCAGTGGATTCAGGGTTCCCGAGGGGGTTTCGCAGTGGACGACGGTGATCATTTTCGGCTGAAATTCTTCCACCGCCGCCTCGACTGCCGTGAGGTCGGACAGGGTCTGGTCATATTCAAGACCGATGGTCTTTACCTCCGCTCCCACGGTGCGGGCCATGTCGGCAATGCCGTAGCCGAACAGACCGGTCGCGATGGAAAGCACCCGGTCGCCGGGGACAAGACAGCTTTTCAGGGCGCCCCAGAGCGCGATCATGCCTTCACCGGTCTGGATGACCACACGGTTCTTCGTGGCAAGAATCTCCTGGAGCAGGGTTTCGGTCTGGTTGTAGAGGTCCAGAAAATCTTTTTCCAGACCGGGAACGCCGTAATTGACGGCACCGGCCTGCAGTACTTCATCCGGAACCTTAACCGGGCCGGGCGTCATTGAAACAGGATAGGTTTTCATGGTGCATTTCCTTTCATGCGGTCCTCTCAGCGGCAGTGGTGTCAGAACCGTCCATTCGTCCGCGACAGAGGGGGATTCAGATTCAGATATTCCGGCAGTATATCACAAACATGATCTCGGGTACGTTTAAACGCAGGAGAAAATCCGGCGCATCAGGCCGAGGTAGAGTTCCGCGGCCCGGCAGACTTGAGAAAATGAGATCGATTCATCTTCCGTATGGGCCTGTTCCAGTTCTCCCGGACCCAGCACCACCGGCTTTACACCGGCGGCCCAGAGGCCGTTGGCATCGGAATGGCTCTGGAACGGCATGGAACGGTACGGAAGCCCATATCCGTCAAAGGTCGCCCTGAGCGCGTCTGCCAGCCAGCCTTTCTCCGGCAGTTCATATCCGGCGTCGATGGTCGCGGTGCGGAACCGGGTTGCGACCGGTGTACCCGTCTCCTGCTGAAGACTGACTTCCTCCAGTTCCGTAATGATCTTTCCGATGGGGACGCCCGGCGGCAGGTGAATGTCGAGCCACGCCTCACACCCTTCGGGAACCGCAAATCCGGAACGGGTGCTGAAGAGGTCGCGGATGTTGTAGACCACTTCGGGTTGCTCCTGCTCCATGTAGTGGGAAATGCGGAGCATTACCTGCAGCAGGGTTTCAATGGGATTCTCCCGCCGGGCTGCCAGGGACGCATGTTTCCGCCGTCCTTCGGCGGCGATCTGCACTTCCAGATAGCCGAAACTGCTGAAGCAGGATGTCAGGTTCGTCGGCTCGCCGACCAGTGCCCAGGGAAACTGGTAGCCCCGGACCAGCTGCCGCGCGCCGTCGCCGGTCTCCTCCTCGCCCACCACCAGACACAGGGCCACCGGCGCGTCGGAACGTCCGGCGGCATACAGCCCCAGAAATGCCTCGATCATGGCGGCACATCCGCCCTTCATATCCGAAGCACCGAGCCCCCGGATGGTGTCGCCGTTTTCCGCATAGCCGAAGGTTTCGAGATCATAGGCTGTTACGGTATCGATATGGCCGATGAGGGCCAGCCGGATATCACCGGACGGCGGGGGCACGATCAGGTTGAACCGGTTCTGGTCCACCGGCTGGGCCACGGGCGCAAGCCCCTGGCGGCGGAGGTATCCCCGCAGGAAATCCAGAATGTCCTCTTCCTTTCCGGACGGGCTGTAGATTTCGATCATCCGCCGCAGAAGTTTTTTGAGCCGCCGGGGCTGAATGGTATCTGTCATGGGGATTCCGGTGTATCGGCGTTTCTGCTGGAATGCATACCGGAGGGTTCCTTTTCGCCTTTCCTGTTCCGTGAAACGCGTCTGTTTTTGCGGCCTTTGCGCCGCTGTCGCTCGGCATCGAGGTTCATGGTCAGATAGATATGTTCTTCGGAACTGCCGAACCCGATTTTTTCAAAAAAACGGACCGCCGGTCTGTTGTCGGCCTGGGTATCCACCAGAATCATCCGGACGCCATCCTTGATCATCAGATCCTTAAACCGGTGGTAGAGCCGGTCCGCCACCCCGTGCCGCTGGAATTCCGGCGCAACCCCGAGCCAGATCAGGTATCCGTATTTCCAGGCGGAATGGCTTTTGGTGATGGTCGTGCCGAGGGCAAACCCGACCACTTCGTCATCGGCTTCGGCGACAAGGCAGAATTCGCTGTCTTCGTTGAACATGCCGGTGACTTCATAGGGATCCCAGGTCCGGTACATGTTGGGTACAGCCCGGGGAGCGAAGAGCTGTTCCCCCAGATGGAATACCCTGGGAATATCATCGATTTCCATCTCCCGGATCTTGATCGACAGGGATTTTTCACTGGTACGCCGGCCATTGCTGTCCGGTTCGTCTATTGGTATCATGGCCCTTCCCGGCGGATCGCCGCTGGATTGAAGTTGTTTCAGTCAAGAGAAGGCAGGAACAGGAGGATCATGGCATTGGGGCAGGCGTCTGCTGCATGCCCGTTTTCCCTATTCCCACCAGAGATGCCGCAGGGGAATTGCAATTTCCTGAAAGGGTTCCACACGAACCGTTTCATTTTCCCCATGAGTGGATAATAAGACCCATCTGCCGGATTCCAACCGGAACACCTCAAGAATCCGGGCAACCGGATCACTTTGCGGGGGTTGGTTTCAGCATGGATCAGACTCCTTTCCCGCCTGCATGATCCGGCGCGGGGGACATTTGCGGATTCCGGCCGATCACGTCTTTAAGCAGAGCGCCGAGTTCGCTGCTTCTGTAGGGTTTCTGCAGAAAACCGGCAAAGCCTTCCTGGCCGTACCGGTTTTTGAGACTTTCCCGGCTGTATCCGCTGGACAGTACAACCGGTACCGCAGGTTCGATCCGCTGGAGTTGTTCAAACAGTTCCAGACCGCTCATGCAGGGCATGGTCAGATCGAGCAGCACCAGATCAAAGACGTCCTGTCTGTCCCTGAAAATGTTCAGCGCCTCCCTGCCGCCAGAGGCGCAAATGACGCTGTAGCCCAGCCGCATGAGCATATGCCGGACCAGGCGGCGTACCTGTTCCTCATCGTCCACCAGCAGCACGAGGCCGGAACCTTCCGGTATTTCCCGCTGCTGTGCAGGAACCGGTGTTTCCGCCGGCAGAGAGGCTTCCGCAGCGACCGGAAGCAGCACCCGTACAGTGGTTCCCTTTCCCGGTTCCGAATCGATCCGGATGTATCCCCCGTGGCCGCGCACAATGCCCAGCACCATTGAAAGACCCAGTCCCCGTCCCGGAAATTTTGTGGTGAAAAACGGATCAAAGGCGCGTTTCTGTTCCTCTTCCGACATGCCGCACCCCTGGTCTGTCACATCGATGCAGACATAGTTCTTTTCCGAAAAATGCGCTTCATACCCGAGCCAGACATCCGGGAAGGTGTCCGCCAGGTACGCTTCATCACAGAAACGGACACCGGCGGAGACAGTCACCGG
>JBEPXL010000065.1:0-666 GCA_041641935.1 Desulfobacteraceae bacterium
CCCTGAACCCGCGATGGCTTCGAAAAACCAGCACAAAAGAAGATCCCAATATTTTTTCCTTGAAGAGATTCAGTATCAATGTGCGGCCTGATTCATTTTTCGCGAGTTTTGTCAGTCAATCAGGATACCTGACAGAAAATCCGGTATCCCTGTCACAAGAAGCAACCCTGTGGTGCAAACCCTGATGCCGAATCCGGAAATTCTGCCGTTTCCCCCCCCCGAAAATCCCTTGACAGCGTCAGCGTTTGAACATACAAAGCGAAGTTGCACTGAAAAAACCCGAACGATTTAACAATTCCTGATACCGGATACGTCATTGAATATCGATCTGAACGGCATCATTATAATAGCAGGCAATTACGGCAGCGGCAAAACCGAGGTGTCCATCAACCTGGCGGTGGCGCAGAAGGGTCGGGGGGTGGATGTGCGGCTTGCGGATCTGGATCTGGTCAACCCCTATTTCCGGACCCGGGAAGCACGGGACGCCCTGGCCGCCTTCGGCATCGACATCGTCCTTCCGCCGAAGCAGTACATGCAGGCTGATCTCCCGATCCTGAGCCCGGCGGTGGCAGGACTGATCCGCCAGCCCAACGAGCTGACCCTGCTGGATGCGGGCGGAGATGACGTGGGCGCGACGGTGCTGGCCGCGCTGGCCGATGTGCTCCG
>JBEPXL010000065.1:676-11003 GCA_041641935.1 Desulfobacteraceae bacterium
AAATCGAGGCGGCATCAAAGCTGGAGGTCGGCGGCATCATCGGCAACGCCAATCTGATCGATGAAACCACACCGGACCATATCCGGGAAGGCTATGATTTTGTCCGGAAACTTTCGGACGAAACCGGCCTGCCGCTGGAATTTGTCACGGTTCCCGAACATCTGCTGCAGCACGTCGATACCGCACGGTTTACCTGTCCGGTTCTGCCCATCCAGCGCCAGCTTGTACCGCCCTGGAAACGAGCCGCCCGGCTGGGGCCCGGCAGTCTCAACCTGTAGTCTCCCGGGAATCGATCTTGAAAGCATAACGACCGGAACGGACGGACTGGTCATGCAAGGCGGCAGGTCCGTTCTCAGGCCGTTTTTTTGTGAGAGAGGAAGCAGAAAACATATGTCATCCAAATATCAGCACGAAATCGAAAACGACCGATGCAAGGGCTGCGGCCTGTGCGTGGACGCCTGCCCCAAGGATGTCCTTGAGATATCGAACAAGGTCAACACCAAAGGGTATTTTCCCGCCTATCAGGCCCGCCCCGAAGACTGCATCTTCTGCGCCATCTGCTGCATCATGTGCCCGGATGTGGCCGTTGCCATCAGAGAACTGACCGAAGAAGCGGAATCGCAGAAACAGACGGAGGCGTCACAAAATGGGTAAAGTGTTAATGAAAGGAAACGAGGCCATCGGAGAGGCGGCCATCCGGGCCGGATGTCTCAACTACTTCGCCTATCCGATCACGCCCCAGTCCGAGGTGGCCGAATACCTCGCCCGGCGGATGCCCGAAGTGGGCGGCGTCTTTCTGCAGGGCGAGAGCGAAGTCGCCGTGGGGTACATGCTCTACGGCGCGGCCGGCTGCGGAGAACGGATCTTCACCACCTCATCGAGCCCCGGCATCAGCCTGATGAGCGAGGCCATCAGCTACATCGCCGGCGCACAGTGCCCGGTGGTCTTTGTCAACATCATCCGGGGCGGACCGGGGCTGGGCGGCATTCTCCCGTCCCAGGGCGACTATTTCCAGTCGGTCAAGGGCGGCGGCCACGGCGATTACCGGATGCTGGTGATGGCCCCGGACAGTGTCCAGGAGGCGGTGGAAATGGTGATGATGGCCTTTCCCCTGGCGGAAAAATACCGGAACCCGGTCATGCTCCTCGGTGACGGTCTCATCGGCCAGATGATGGAACCGGTGGAGTTTCCCGACCATCTCCGGAGCGAGCCGACCAACAAGGACGAGTGGGCCACCAGCGGCATGGACACCCGGAAGAGTGACAAGTCGAATCTGGTCAAGTCCCTCTACCTCGATCCAAAGGCCCTGAACGACCACAACCTGCTGCTCAAGGCCAAGTACGACCGGATGAAGAAGGAAGAAGTCCGGTACGAGTTCTACAACGCCGAGGGCGACTATCAGGCGCTGATCGTCAGCTACGGAACCATGAGCCGGGTCTGCCGCACTGCCATCGACAACATGAAGGAAGCCGGGCTCGAGGTCGCCATGATCCGGCCCCAGACCCTGTTTCCGTTCCCCGAACAGGCGATCCACGATGCCGCCGGCAAGGGGAGCTGCAAAGTGGTGCTGAGCGTTGAAATGAGCATGGGACAGATGGTGGAAGATGTGCAGCGGTGTGTGCTGGGCAGACGCCCCGTCCAGTGGTACGGCAAGTGCGGCGGCGACGTCCCCTCCCCCGAAGAGATCATCGATGTGGTGAAGGAGCATTTGTAATATGGGAAAAACATTTCAGAAACCCGAAGCGCTGACCGACGCCCATACCCACTACTGCCCGGGATGCACCCACGGCATTATCCACCGTCTGGTGGCGGAGACCATCGACGAACTGGGCATCCGGGGACGGACGGTCGGGATTGCACCGGTGGGATGCGCGGTGCTGGCCTACAACTACTTTTCGTGCGACTTCCAGGAAGCGGCCCACGGACGGGCCCCGGCCATGGCCACCGGCATCAAACGGGTCCGGCCCGACCTGATGGTCTTTACCTATCAGGGCGACGGCGATCTGGCGAGTATCGGCATGGGCGAAATCATCCACGCCGCCAACCGGGGCGAAAAATTCACGACCATCTTCGTCAACAATGCCATCTACGGCATGACCGGCGGCCAGATGGCCCCCACCACCATGCCGGACCAGCGCACCACCACGTCGCCGCTGGGGCGGAGCGTCGCGGATACGGGCATGCCCATCCGGATGGCCGAACTTCTGTCCGCGCTGGTGACCCCCGGCTACATTACCCGTCAGACGGTGATCCGGCCCAAGTACATCAACCGGACCAAAAAGGCGATCAGGAAGGCGTTTACCTATCAGATGGAAAACCGCTGCTTCAGTCTGGTGGAGGTGGTCAGCACCTGTCCCACCAACTGGGGCATGACGCCGCTGGATGCGATCCAGTGGACCGAGGATGTGCTGCTGGACTACTACAGGCCCGGCGACTACAAAACGCCGGAATGATTCCGGCTGCGGTAAGGAGATCATCATGCAGAAAGAAGTCATGTTTGCCGGTTTCGGCGGTCAGGGCATTCTCCTGAGCGGAAAGATCCTGGCCCATGCAGCCATGGAGGAAGGTTTCGAGGTGGTCTGGATTCCGTCCTACGGACCGGAAATGCGCGGCGGAACCGCCTACTGCACGGTCGTCATCAGCGACCGGCCCATCGGCTCCCCCATTATCAAGAATCCGCTCCATCTGGTGGCGATGAACCGTCCTTCTCTGGAAAAATTCGCTCCGGTGGTCCGGCCCGGCGGCGTGGTACTGGTCAACAGTTCCCTCATTCCGGTCCGGGCGGACCGGGACGATGTGGATGAACTGCTGGTTCCGGCCACCGATATCGCCAAGGAACTGGGCAGCGTCAGGGCCGCCAATATCGTGGCCCTTTCCGCCTTTGTGGCCCGGAGCGGCATTGTCGATTTCGAGGGAATGCGGGCGGCCATCCGGGAGGAGTTCGCGGCAAAGGAAAAGTTCATCCCCCTGAACATGGCAGCCGTTGACGAAGGCCGGAAGGCCGCCGAAAAAACCCCGCAGCAGGTCGCCTGACGCACAGGAACAGCCCATGCCGATTACAGTCTCCGAGTCCATTCTGTCCATTGCGCCCTACGTTCCCGGCAAGCCCATCGAGGAACTGGAGCGGGAGTACGGCATCAAAAACGCCGTCAAGCTGGCCTCCAATGAAAACCCGCTGGGGGCCTCCCCCGGAGCGGTGGCGGCCATTGAGAAGTCCCTGGGCAGCCTCCACCGGTATCCGGACAGCAGCGCCCATGCGCTGGTGCGGAAGCTGTCGGCGCATCTCGGGGTTCCGCCGGAGGCGATTGTGCTGGGAAACGGATCGGACGAGATTATTGTTCTTCTGGAACGGCTCTTTCTCCGGCCCGGAGATGAGGTCATTCTTCCCCGTCCCTCATTTCTGATGTACGATATTTCGGTCCTGAGCGCGGGGGCAACACCGGTTTCCGTTCCCCTGAAGGATCTGACCGTCGATCTGACGGAGATTCTCCGGCGGGTCACGCCGAAGACCCGGATGATTTTTCTGTGCAATCCCAACAATCCCACCGGAACCATTGTGACAAAGGCGGCCTTTGACGCCTTTCTGGCGGAACTGCCCCCCGACGTGATCGTTGTGGTGGATGAGGCGTATATTGAATTTGCCCGTGATCCGGAGTGCCTGCGCAGTGTCGGATATGCCACGACGGAGCGGCCTGTGGTGACCCTGCGGACCTTTTCCAAGGCATACGGTCTGGCCGGTCTCCGGGTCGGCTACGGCGTCACCTCGCCGGAGATCGCCGAACTGCTCCAGCGGCTCCGCCCGCCGTTCAACACCAGTATTCCGGCCCAGGCCGGGGCTGCCGCCGCGCTGGCGGACCGGGAATTTCTGGAGAAGACCCTCCGGGTGGTCCATGAAGGACTCGATTTTCTCTACAGCGGACTGAACCGGCGGAGCATCCGGTATTTTCCCACACAGGCCAACTTCTTTCTGATCGACACGGGCCGGAGCGCCGATGCCGTCTTTGAAGGAATGCTGCGGGAAGGGGTGATTGTCCGGTCCATGACCGCCTACGGGTATCCCGACTATATCCGGATCAATGCAGGGCTGCCCGACGAAAACCGGCGGTTCCTGGACGCGCTGGACCGGGTGCTGCAGTGAAACGGCTCCTGATCACCATCGACGGCCCGGCCGGGGCGGGGAAAACCACCATCAGCCGGCTTCTGTCCCGGCGGCTCGGCTATGCCTACCTCGACACCGGGGCCCTCTACCGGGGCGTTGCCTGGGCGGTTCACAGGGGCGGTGTCGACCCCGACGACGAGGCCGCGGTGACAGCACTGTGCCGGAAAATTGATCTGAAATTTGTTCCCGGACCGGACCGGACCCTGTTTTATGTCAACGGCGAAGATGCCACCGATGCCATCCGCACCCCGGCGGTGACCATGCTCTCCTCCCGTGTTTCAGCCCATCCGGGGGTCCGGGCCTGTCTGCTGGACCGGCAGCGGGCCATGGGCCGGGAAAAGGCGGTGGTCGTCGAGGGGCGGGACATGGGTACGGTGGTCTTCCCGGAGGCGGATGTAAAATTTTTTCTGACCGCATCCCTGGAAGTGCGTGCCGCCCGGCGGTTTGCGGAAATGAAGACAGGGACAGCGCAGACACTGGTCGATGTCACCACCGATATGCAGACCCGGGACCGGAACGACGCTTCCCGGGCAGTGGCCCCCCTCAAACCCGCCGACGACGCTATCCTCATCGATGCGTCCGTCATGCCGGTCGAAACGGTGATCGAACGAATGCTGGAACATATTCATTCTTCCACCTGACCCCCTTCCGAAAAAAATTCTAAAATAAAACTTGTAATTTTTAAAAGAGATGTTTATATTTGAGAGGTTATGCCATCGCCTGCGGGGGATGGTATCACTAAAATAGGCCAAGGGGGTATTTTTTTTACATGGAAAACATTGCAAAAACTGAAGAAACACAAACCAGCAACGAAAACGAGAAGGACCAGAACGAAATGTCCGATACAACCGTAACGGCAGAAGCCGAAACGGAAGAGGCCGTTCCATCAACTTCCGCCGAAGAAAACGACATGGAAACGTCGGAGATGGATGCGGACGCATCGGAAGACGATGCGGATGATGACGACGACGAAAAGGATGAATCATTCGGCCTTGACCTGGAGGGTATGGACATAGACGAAAACACCTCCATGGAAACCTTGATGAACATCTATGAAGAGAGCTTCAAGCGTTTTCAGGAAGGGGAAGTCGTCAACGGAAAGGTGATCTCGGTCGATAAAGACTTTGTTCTGGTCGATATCGGGTACAAGTCCGAAGGGCAGATCTCCATCCGTGAATTTCTGGATGAGGACGGCAATGTCGCTGTCGAAGTCGGCGATATCGTCGAAGTCATGGTCGAATGGTGGGACGACGAAGAGGAAGTCGTTGTTCTCTCCAAGGAAAAGGCCGAAAAGATCAAGGTGTGGGACGAAATCAAGCGCGCCCACGATGCAGACGGTACTGTCGAAGGTATCATCACCAACCGCGTCAAGGGCGGTTTCTCCGTCGATATCGGCGTTCCCGCATTTCTGCCGGGTTCCCAGGCCGATCTCCGCCCCATCCGGAATCTGGATGAGATGGTAGGGAAAACCTTCGAGTTCAAGATATTGAAGTACAACCGGAAGCGGAGCAACATCGTTCTCTCCCGCCGGGTCATCCTCGAAGAGGAACGCGAGGCCAAACGGTCCGCCACCCTGGAGGCCATCGAAGAAGGCAAGGTGATGGAAGGTGTCGTCAAGAACATCACCGAATACGGCGTCTTCGTGGATCTGGGCGGTGTGGACGGTCTGCTCCATATTACCGATATTTCCTGGGGCCGTGTCAAGCATCCCTCGGAACTCTTCTCCATCGGCGACGAGATCAATGTCAAGATTCTCAACCTCGACCTGGAACGGGAACGGGTGTCGCTGGGCATGAAGCAGCTGACCGAAGATCCGTGGACCCGCGCCGCAGAGAAGTACCCGGTCGGTTCCCGCGTCACCGGCAAGGTGGTCAGCCTGACCAACTATGGTGCCTTCGTGGAACTCGAAGAGGGGATCGAGGGGCTGATTCACGTCTCCGAAATGTCCTGGACCCGGAAGATCAGCCACCCCTCCAAGGTGGTTTCGGTCGGTGACGAAGTCGAGGCGATGGTGCTGGACATCAAGCCGGAAAACCGGCGGATTTCCCTGGGGATGAAGCAGGTGGAACCCAATCCCTGGGATGTGATCGGCGATAAATATCCCAGAGACACGATCATCGAGGGCAAGATCAAGAACATTACCGATTTTGGTCTGTTCATCGGGATCGACGAAGGGATCGACGGTCTGGTTCATATTTCCGATATATCCTGGACCAAGCGGATCAAGCACCCGAGCGAGCTCTACAAGAAGGGTGACGTGGTGCAGGCGAAGGTTCTGGACATCGAAAAGGAAAACGAGCGGTTCTCCCTGGGCATCAAGCAGCTGCAGCCGGATCCCTGGGATACCGTTGCCGAACGGTATGACGTGGGGACGGAAATCACCGGAACCGTCACCAACATCACCGATTTCGGTATATTTGTGGAACTCGAGGAAGGGATCGAAGGTCTGGTCCATGTCTCCGAGATCAGCAGGGAAAAGGTGAAAAGCCCGTCCGAGCGGTTCAATGTCGGCGATGTCATCACCGCCAAGGTCATGAACATCAACACCGATGAACGGCGGATCGGTCTTTCGATCAAGCGGCTGGACATGGACGATGATCAGGCCATCCTGAGCGACTATCTCAACAAGATGGGTCCGGCCACCTCCTCCTTCGGTGAAATCCTGCGGGAAAACCTTCAGGAAAAGCTGAGCGAGGAAGAAGACAACGAGTAATCCTGCTGCCGGAGTGTTCCGGTGCAGTTCCACAGGTTTGTGATTCTCCGGAAAGCCGGGACGGTGGATGATCCGCCGTCCCGGTGACCGGTCCTGCCGATTTCATTTGTTCAGAGGGAACCATGTTTTCCCGCAGACATCCCTATCTCTTTTTTCTGCTCTCCTTTCTGACCATCGTCTCCGGGACGATAATGGGTCTGTCCATCCTGTTTGTCACAGGTCTTCAAATGATGGGATTGAGTGATTTTGAACCGGCCACCGGTGAAAAGGTCGGGGTAATCGAAATCATCGGCCCCCTTGAAGATGCGCAGTCTATTCTGCGCCAGATGAGAACCTTCCGGGAGGATGACGACATCCGGGCCATCGTGCTCCGGATCGACTCGCCCGGCGGAGCGGTCGGCCCGGCCCAGGAAATCTACCGGGAAATCCGGAAAACCATCAAAAAGAAGAAAGTGGTCGCCTCCATGGGATCGGTGGCCGCCTCCGGCGGCTATTACGTCGCGGCCGGGGCCAGCGGCATCGTCGCCAATCCCGGCACCATTACCGGCAGTATCGGCGTCATCATGGGCTACACCAATTTCCGTGAACTGCTCCGGAAAATCGGACTGGAGTCGGTGGTGATCAAAAGCGGTGAATACAAGGATATCGGTTCCCCGGTCCGGGACATGACAACCGAAGAACGGCAGATGCTGCAGGAACTTCTGGACCAGACCCGGCAGCAGTTCATCGACGACATTGCCGAGGGCCGGAACATGGATGTGCAGCAGGTGTCGCCCCTGGCCGACGGACGGATCCTGACGGGCGAGGCCGCCCACAATGCAGGGCTGGTGGATCGGCTCGGCAATCTGCCCGATGCGGTGGAATGGGCGGGACGGCTGGCCGGGATTTCACCGGATGAGGATATTGTGATGGTGTATGGCCGGGAAAAAGGGTTTCCGCTGCTGGAGGGGTTTGTGGACTCCGCACTGGAAACCATCATCGACCGGATATACTATCATTATGCCGGACCATCGTACCGTATGATTACTCCGTAACCCCTGCAGATATTCCTGATACGCCCGGCAGGGACGTACCGGCTGTTGCAATCTTCTCCGCCCCCTCTTCCCGTCCTGCCGCCTCATTTTTCCGGATGTCTGTACAACCGAAGGGCTGTGACCGGTTCCGGCCCCAGAAGAGTTCCCCATGAACGAAAAAAAAGAAGCCAACAAGTTTATCCAGACCCTCAACGCAAAAGACCACGGAAAACATGTCTTCGCCGGATGTGACGACTGTACCCGGTGCTGTGACGGCGGTCTCTACACCTGCGCCAATGTTCTGCTGGATGAAATGTTCGACACCGCCAAGCTCTTTCCGGTCGTCTTCTCCAGAACCGGCGACAACATCAACCTGACCCTTCTCTACACCCTGAAAAAGGGGATTCCCTGTCCTTATCTCGACATGGAAACCCAGAACTGTTCCGTCTACGACAGTGTGCGTCCCCGGGCCTGCAAAATCTATCCGTTCAACATCAAGGAAGTCGCAGCGCCCCAGGCCGATACGGTCTCCTACGCTGTGGTTTTCGACTCCCGGTGTCCGGGGGTTCGGGTGGATGCGGAGGGGATTCCCCTGATCGGTGAAAACGGCAAACTCTCCGATACCGTCACCAGCCAGTTTATCGGTGATGACATGCTGCGGCGCTACAAGCAGAATCTGCTCAATACCCAGACGTTTCTAAAACTGGTGAAAGAGTACGATCTTCTGGTGGAACAGAGTTATGCCATCGGGCCCCGGGGAGATACGGCCTGGTACTACGGCGACCGCCCCAATACCCTGAAGTTCTGGAAAATCAGTGAAGAGCGGCTGAACGATCTCTCTTCCGAAGCGGTGATGAAGTTCCATGAGCACCATTTTTTCAATGCGATCTATACCCATCTCAACAGCCTGGGCAATCTGAGCAAGCTGATCCAGGTCAAAAACGCATGGGAGCAACAGAAACAGCCGGTGGATCTCTTCACCTTCCGGGTTTAGAAAGGATTCTCCGTCCGGATGTACGATTTTTTACGTTACTTATTGACAAACGAATAAAAAAGCGTATATTAGTCGTATTAATAACGGCGTGTCTCGGGGGCACGCCGGTTTCGTCCTGAAGGAGTTCCATTTGTCATTTTTTGATAGTGGTAACCGGAAGTATGAAACAGAAAGTTTATTTTTTTTTAAAGGAGATCGTCAGAAATGGCAAATGGTGTTGTAAAGTGGTTCAATGAGAAAAAAGGGTACGGTTTCATTCAACAGGAAGATGGTCAGGATGTATTCGTACATTATTCTGCCATCAACGACTCAGGCTTCAAATGCCTGTATGAAGGCAACAATGTGACCTTCGAAGTTGAGCAGGGCCAGAAAGGGCCTTCCGCGGTGAACGTCACCGTAGTCTAAGCACATACCGTACAGTAAGATGACAAGGCATTTCGTCGCAGGATGAAATGCCTTTTCTGTTTTGTGACTTCCGGTTGGGCAATCTCGAAGGAAATATGAAATACGTCACCGCAGCGGTCATCCGTGAAAAAGGCAGGATTCTCATCACCCGGCGGAGCCCCGGCCAGACAATGGCGGGATTCTGGGAGTTTCCCGGCGGGAAAATCGAGGCGGATGAAACGCCCCAGCGATGTCTGGAACGGGAACTGAAAGAGGAACTCGGCATCGACACAGAGGCCGGGGCAGTCATTATGGAAAGTCCCTGGCACTATGACGGGGGCGCGATTACCCTGCTTGCCATCGAAACCGAAATCACCGGCGGAGAACTCCGGCTGACGGTCCATGACCGGGTCCAGTGGGCTGCCCCGGAAGAACTGGAAACGTTTCGCCTCTCACCGGCGGACATTCCGGTCGCCCGGCTCCTGGCAGGCCGGCGGTGAGCATCATTTCCTGAACCGCCGGCATCAACCCACCGCCCTGCCCTTCCTTCAACCGCCCTTCGTGGCCTCCTTGTAAGTCCGGACCCGCTCCCCGATCATTGCGGCCAGTTCCGGACTGTCGATATTTTCCTCAATCAGCCGCTCAAACGCGCTGCCGATCACCACACCGTCCGCCACCAATGCCACGGATGCCACCTGCTCCGGCGTCGAAATACCGAATCCGACACAGACCGGCAGGCCGGTCACGGACCGGACCCGGTCCATGTATTCATCCACGGAACCGGTATCGAGGCCGTCACTGCCGGTAACCCCGACCTTGGACACCAGATAGACAAAACCGGACGCCGATGACGAAATGGCCCGCATCCGTTCCACCGGTGTGGTCGGCGCAATGAGACGGATCAGCGAGAGGCTGTTGCCGGTCCACTGCGCGGTCATCTCGTCCGACTCCTCGGGCGGAAGGTCCACGATCAGTACCCCGTCGGCGCCGGCTTCCACCGCATCCCGGTAAAAGTCGTCATTGCCGTAGGCCAGAACGGGATTGTAGTAGCTGAAGAGAATAAT
>JBEPXL010000066.1:0-10928 GCA_041641935.1 Desulfobacteraceae bacterium
CTATGCCGCCTTTCTGCAGGAGGCCGCCGGCATTCTGGAAGAAGACCGCCTGTCGGCCCTTTCCGGTGAAATGACCGCCATCGGCGACCGGTGGCGGGACTTTGCCCTCATCGGCTCCCGGATCTGCAAAAAGAGGTCTTCAGAGACGGAAAATTTTTCCGCACTGGCCGAGATCCTTCGGGAATGTGCCGACCGTGAATCCGAACTGTTCACTGCACTGGCAGATGTCATCCGCAGTCAGAAAAAATAAGAGTTTCCGAAACAGAATATGATCAACGCTTTACACCTGGTGGTACAATGACGATGCTTTCTGCCGCAAATTTTCAAGAAACAATCGACCTGAAACAGACTCTCAAGGAGATGATTGTCCGCGAACTGAACCTGATCGATGTCGATCCCGGGGATATCGGAGACGACGATCCCCTCTTCGGGGACGCCTTCGGGCTCGACTCCATCGACGCCGTTGAGCTGGTCTTTCAGATCAAAAACTGCTTCGGTGTGGAAATCAGAGACATGAAGGAAGGACGATCCGTTCTTCAGACCATCAACTCCATTGCGGCATTTATCCGGAAACGGCAGAAAGGATGATTGTACAGGATTACGTACCTGTCAGCGGCATCGGCTGCCTTTGCGCAGCCGGTTTGACCCTGGACGCCTGTCTCGATTTTCTTTACCGGGGCGAACGGTTTCCCGGTCCGCCGACAAAATTTACCTCTCCGTTCTCCCCGGCCTATCCGGTATTTGAAGTTCCGGATCATTTCTGGAAACCGGAACGGTTTCGTACCGGACCCGGCGTACGAACGGTTCAACTGGCATTGACCGCACTGCGTGAAGCCCTGGATAACGCCGGTATATCACCGGCATACCTGTGCGGAAAACGGGTCGGTGTCTGTATCGGAACCAATGTGGCGGGCGGGGTCAGCAATCCCTGCCTCACCGGCCCGGAAACACTGGCCGACTGCGCCTATCTGACACCGGACCGGCGGTATTCCGCCAGCAACCCGGCGCTGGCAATTGCCAGGGAATTCCATCTTTCCGGTCCGCTGCAGACGGTGGTGACGGCCTGTTCCGCCGGCGGCGACGCCATCGGCCTGGGGGCGTCCTGGGTCCGGCTGGGGCTCTGTGATCTTGTGATCGCCGGCGGGGCGGACGAACTGTTCGAGATCACCTACAACGGGTTTATTTCGCTGATGAACAGTGATGACGGGCCGTGCCGCCCCTTTGACACGGAGCGGAAGGGGCTCAATCTCGGAGAAGGCGCGGCATTGATGATTCTGGAATCCGAAGCCTCTCTCCGGGAAAGAACCGGAACGCCCAGAGCCTTTCTGATGGGCTACGGCAGTGCCGGCGACGCCTACCACCTGACCGCACCGGACCCGGACGGCAGAGGACTCCGGCGCGCCCTGTCGGACGCGATGGAGTCCGGCGGTGTTTCCGCGACGGATATCGCCTTCATCAATGCCCACGGAACCGGAACGCCGGACAATGACCGGATCGAGTCCCGCCTGTTTGCCGATCTTTTTCCGGGGGTTCCCTTCCTCTCCACCAAAGGCTACACCGGCCATACACTGGGAGCGGCCGGCGCCGTCGAGGCCGCGTTCACCATCGGATGCCTGGAACGGCAACAGATTCCGCCCAGTGTCGGATTTGCAGTTCCGGACCCGGAACTGCCCGTTTCACCGGTCACGGAAACCACCGCCATTGAGGGAACAATCGCCCTTTCGGAGACGCTTGCCTTCGGCGGCAACAATGCCGTTCTGCTTCTGGGAACGGAAAGGGGGCCGCGATGAAGATCCGGATCACAGGTATCGGTGCGGTCGGCGGCTTCGGATGCGGCATTTCCGCGCTGGAACAGGCGCTTGTCTCCGGTAAACCCTCGGACCGGATCATTCCCCTGGACACGGTCAACGGAAGAATACAGGTTCCGGCCCTGCTGGCCGATACCGCCATCCTGAATGACAGGGTGGACAAACGGACGCTGCGCCGGATCGACCCCCACACCCGCAAGGCTCTGCTGGCTTCTCTTCTGGCACTGGAAGATGCCGGTATTTCATCTCAGGAAGTAAAAAACGATCTGGGCATTCTGGTGGGGACAGGATACGGCTCCACCTGTAACACCTTTGATTTTCAGGAACTTGCACTGGAAAAAGATATCCGCCGCTTTTCCCCCATTCAGTTTTCCAACTCCGTCCACAATGCGGCAGGGGCACATATAGCGACAATTTTACAGTCCAGCGGTCCCAATCTTTCGGTCAACCAGTATGACATCTCCTTTTCCGCCGCGCTCATGACCGCCTGTCACTGGCTTGTGGAAGGGCGTGTCAAACAGGTACTCGCCGGCGGGGTGGATGATTTTTCACGGATGATGGCCTATCATCGTCACTGTGTCACGGAAAACGGTGACAGCCGCAGCGGCGGAGGACCGACAGCCATCGGTGAGGGCAGCATCTTTTTTCTGCTGTCCGCCGATGCGGATACGGACTCTGGATATGGCTGTATTCAGGATGTGCGAAACGGCATCTACAACGGCAGCTATCCGCTTCTGCCGGATCATGCCGTTTTCTTTGCCGGTGCGGACGGCCTTTCTCCGGAAGAATCCCGGTACACCTCATGGATCGGAAACAAAGGCCCGGTCGCTGTCTACAGTTCCCTCTACGGCAATCTTCCCGTCGGAACGGGATTCGACCTTGCCATTGCCGCTCTCAGCATCCGGAACCGCAGAATATACGCCTGCGCGGGAGAGCCGGTTCTTCAAAATGAACAGACGGCGATCCTCCGAAAGAGCCAGCCGCTCGATGGCCGGCGGATCTGCTGTGTAAAAATCGGGGCGACAGCGGGCTGTGGAATGATTACTTTATCAGAGAATGCAGATGAATACGGAAAAGGGAGATAAAGCAGATGCGGAACATCATGGTCGGATATGACGGGTCCAACGCCAGCAAGGAAGCCCTCAGCATCGGCATCAAACATGCGAAGGCGTTTGGCGCTCGGCTCTATATTGTCCGTTCCCTGTTCGGGGGTACCGGTGAAGCACCGGAAAAAATTGAAACCGCCAACCGGGATATGGAGTACGCGGAATCGGTCTGTCGACGGCATGAGGTTGACTGTGCCACCCATGTTCTTGTCCGGGGGATGCACCCCGGTGAAGACCTGGTAAAATTTGCGGAAGAAAACCAGGTCGGTGAGATTGTGGTCGGCATCCGACGGCGTTCCAAGGTCGGAAAAATGCTGTTCGGCTCCAATGCCCGGTATGTGATCATGGAAGCGCCCTGCCCGGTCGTGACGGTGCGGTAGTGATTCATCGCCGGTCTTGATTGAACAGAACCCCCTGTCTTTTCGATCAAAACCGGCGGGAAGCTTTCCATGGCAGTAGCCTTCAGGGTATAATCACTGTTCCCGCCCTGCCGGATGCGGCAGCTTCAATTTCGTCCACCGAGGTGAGGACCGCATGTTTTCCGCCGCCCCGGATGAACCGGACCGCCGCCTTTACCTTGGGCCCCATTGAACCCGGCGGGAAATGACCATCGGCAAGATTTTTTTCTGCGGTTTCCACGTTCATGGTGTCAATGAAACGCTGTTCCGGCGTACCATAGGCCAGTGCCGCACCGGGTTCGTCTGTCGCGATGAGAAACCGGTCCACCCCGACTTCTTCCGCCAGCCGGGCGCTGGCCAGATCCTTGTCGATCACCGCATCCACCCCGGCAAATGACCGCCCTTCCCGCACTACCGGAATTCCACCGCCACCGCAGCAGATCACAATAAAATCGAGATCAATCAGACGCTGAATCTCCCGTTTCTCCACAATGGTAACCGGTTCCGGGGATGCGACCACCCTGCGGTACCCTTTTGCGGTTTTCCGGGTCGGATACGGCAGGTTGAGGGTTTCATCTTCACTGAAAACCGGCCCGATCGGCTTGGAGGGAACAGAAAACGCCGGGTCATCGGGATGGACCACTACATAACTGATGAGGCTGACCAACTGTTTGCCTTCGATGCCCATCTCCATCAGAACCGTATCCAGGGTCGATTCGATCATGTAACCGATCTGTCCCTGGGTCTGGGCGACAAGGATTTCCAGGGGAAGATTCGGTACGGCATCACAGCACTCCTGCTGCAGCATGAGGCTGCCGACCTGGGGACCGTTTCCGTGGGTGATGATGATGCGGTACTGCCGGGACAGACGGGCGATCTGCCGGACGGGAAGCCGGAGATTGGCAAACTGCTCCTGAATGGTTCCCTCCTGTCCTTTTTTGACCAGCGCGTTACCGCCCAGCGCGATCAGCAGGATTTCCCTGTCCGATGTATTCTTCATCACCCGTCTCCAATGTCCAGCCGGTCAAAGTACCGGGATCATTTCTGCTCTTTCAGCGGGCGCAGTCCTTCTTCCACCGCCTGCGGGATCAACCCGCCTGCGGCGATATCGTCGGCAATCCGCCGGATATCTTCATCCAGTGCCCGCTCTCCGTCATTCCAGAGATAGGGTTTATCCCCGGAGGGTTCCATTTCCATCACCTGCAGAACGCTCTCATACAGCTGCCGTGTCGCCGGGGAAAGGGATTCCCGGGCGTCATAGTGGCCGGATACCATCTTTGTCCGGAGATCCACCGCCTGAACGCCGAAGATCAGGGCAATGGCCATGTACTGCTGCAGCGTCTCCACCGAACGGGCCGCCAGATTGGCCGAGCCGAAGCCCTGGCTGTTGATGTTCTGGTTGAACTGTTCGGCATGGGTCGGAAACCGGTCGACCAGGGACGCGCCGAGAAACGACAGAACGGGCATGATGGAATTTCCCGATATCTGGAGTCCCTTGAGTCCCAGGTTGATCCGGCGCTCGGGATTGCCCACCAGGGACGGCGGCAGGCCGTTGTTGAACTCCGGCGCCACCAGCAGGGCAATCTGGGTATCGATATGCTTGGCCAGCAGGCCGATGTAGTAGCGCAACTGGTCCATCCCGACCCCGACATACTGTCCGAGAAAATTGCCGCAGTAGAAGCAGGCGTCGCTTTCGGTATCGATGAGCGGATTGTCCGTGGCCGAATTCATTTCCACTTCCATCTGGCGGGCGATGGTGTCAACGCCATCGACAATGGGCCCCATGTACTGGGGCAGACAGCGGAGAGAATAGCGGTCCTGCACCAGATCATTTTCCCGGAACACCCGTTTTCCGTCCAGTTCATCCCGGATCAGCCGGGAACCCTCCAGGAGACGGAGCATTTCACCGGCGCTCCATACCTGGCCCGGATGGGGTTTCTGTTTCTGGATAAAGGGATGAAACGACTGGTTGGTGGCCGCCAGTCCCTGAATGTACAAGGCATGAACGCCCATTGCCAGTGCCAGAAGCACCTGTGTATCATGGACACACCCGGCGGCGATCCCGGCCATGACAGATGTCCCGTTCATCACGGACAGACCTTCTTTCGCCTGCAGGGACATCCGGGGCAGTCCAAGCCGCTTCAGCGCGGAAACCGAATCCATTTCCTCGCCGTTCAGGGTGACACGAAACGCCGGATCAAGTCCGACTGCGGAGGCAACGATATAGGCCAGCGGAACGAGGTCACCGCTTGCACCGATGGACCCCCACTCATGGACATGGGGTGTCGCACCGGCATTGAGAAAATCCACCAGACGCTGCATGATCTCCAGCCGGATACCGGAGGCCCCCCGCATGAGGGCGTTGACCCGGAGCAGCATTCCCGCCCGTACCGCCGGAACCGGCAGCCGCTTTCCCGCACCGGTCTTGTGTGGCCAGGGAATGTTGTTCTGGAGTTCATCGGCTTCTTCCCTGGGAATGATAATATTGGACATGCCGCCGAAAACCGTGGTGACACCGTAAATCGGCTCCCCGGCCGCCACCGCGTTCATGACCGTCTCCCGGGACCGGTGAACCCGCTGCAAAACCGTTTCATCCGCTGTCAGGCGTACTTCCGCGCCATGACGCGCGACGCGGATGACGTCATCGATGGTCAGCTCTTCTCCCCGTATGACAACGGTTTTTCCTTTTTCCGTCTGCTTTGCAGCGTCGGTACCTTTTTCCATAATGTATCGTGTTCCTCTTTTTCAGTGATTCAACAGAAAATTGCAGATCAATTGTTACCTGCACAGCATGGCAGAAGAGCCTGCTCCCCTGCCCTATTCAATACGCATCCTCCGGAACCGCCACCATCCCGCCGTCATGGTTCCGGCGGCGAATGTGAGCAGAAAAGCGATTTCGGGAAGCACTGTCCGGAAGGTTCCTTCCCTCGCAAAGAGATCCGTCAGCGCATTCAGTCCCCAGCCCAGGGGCGAAAACCGGCTGATTTCCTGCATCAGTTCGGGCATGGCGTAGACCGGAATCATGATTCCCCCCAGCGCGGCGGCGATGACAATGGATACCGGGCCGAACATGGATACCTGTTCATAGGTCGTTGCAACAACACCCAGCAGAATGCCATATCCGGACGCGGCAAGGGCGGCACTGACGACGACCAGCGCGATTGTTCCGTAGGAAGTTCCCATTTCCAGTTCCGCTGTCCCCAGCATCGGCATCAGGTAGATACCGATCAGCAGGATAACCCCGAACTGCAGCAGGCAGATCAGCACAAAAGCCAGAACTTTGCCGAGAAGTAGCACACTGCTGGGGACGGGCAGAGTCATCAGCCGCTTGAGGGTTCCGCCCTGCCGTTCATTGATAATCGATCCGCCCAGGGGAACGACAATAAAAAACATGCCGAAAAGCGCCCAGGCCGGAACATTCTGCTGCACCGATGACGGCAGTGTTAAAAATCCGCCCCGGCCCGCCTGTCGTGCCTGTATGGCCAGCAGCCGCTCCCGGCCCCAGGCCGGATCGACCCGGGGAAACAGTCCTTCAGGAAAGGACGGCCCCATCAGCGTCTGCAGAATCCGGTCCGCCTCTCCGGGAACGACCTGTGAAAAGGCGATGGCTTTCATTTCCATCTCGGCGGTCAGCAGAACCCGGTGGAGTGCATTGAGGACGGCAGCCCGGAAGACTCCCTGCACCAGCGGATCGAAATAGACCGTCAGAGAGGGAGGTTCGGGGAGGGCCGTATCAACCGCATCCGCATCAGAATCCGAATGAAAGGCAGACCGGATCTGCTGTTCCACCCGCTTCTGTACCGCTTCGGTCAATCCCTCCGGGACAATGATCCCGAACTGGAATTCCCCGTCCGCCAGGGCCTTTCGTGCCGCCTCTCCGTCCATTTCATCGGATCCTTTGACCACCTGCACCGCCCCGGAAGCGGTCAGCTGTTCTTCAAAAGTCTTCCCCAGCAGTTCCCGGTCCCGGTCGACAAAAAGCACCCGAATACCGGATTCGCCGGTGGTTTGCAGCACATTCTCCTGCACCAGGGAGACAATCACCACCAGGGCGGCGGGCATGAGAAAAAGGACCAGAAGCCCGGCCCGGTCCCGGAAAAGAAGCAGGAGTTCCTTATGAATGGTCGCAAAAAGTTTTCCCATGCCTCAATCCCGCAGCCGCTTGCCCGTAAGCCGGAGAAAGAGATCCCCCAGATTCCGGCAGCCGTCGTTTTGTGCAACCAGTTCTGCGGGTGTCCCGGTGATCCGGATTTCCCCTTCATCGATAATCGCCACACGGGAGCATATCTGTTCCGCTTCTTCCATATAATGGGTCGTGTAGATCATGCCGCGCCCCGGCATGGCCCGGAGGCGGATCAGTTCTTCGAGAATCATGTTCCGGGACTGGGCGTCGATGCCCACCGTCGGTTCATCCAGAAAAATCAGCTTTGGATCATGGAGAATGGCGACAGCCAGATTGGCCCGTCGTTTCATGCCGCCGGAAAAGGTTTCCACCCGCCGGTCCGCACGGGCTTCCAGCCCGACCACTGCAAGACATTCCCTGATCCGCCGGTCAAGTTCACGGCCTTTGAGTCCGTAGAGTTTCCCGAAATACCGGAAATTTTCCACAACCGTCAGGGTTGGATAAAGAGCAATATCCTGGGGAACCAGACCGAAAAGGGATTTTCCCCGGGCGGGAAACCGGAACGGATCAACACCGTTGATGGTTACACTTCCGGCATCCGGACGGAGAAGGGAACTCATGATGGAGATGGCCGTTGTCTTCCCTGCGCCGTTGGGACCGAGAAGACCGAAAATTTCACCGGCATTGACAGTGATATCGATACCACGGAGTGCGGGGTCAGCGCCACTCGGGTAGGTTTTCCACAGATTGCGGGCGACGAGAAGCGGTGACAGTTGCGGGTCCATTGTCATTTCATGAATTTCGGAATGGCCATCGGGTAAAAATTGAAAAACTGGATAATGTGTCCAAAAGAGAAGTTCTGTCAATCCTTTTTATCTTTAAAACCATAATCCGTATGATTTTGGGTTGCTTTTCCGGTGAAAAAAAGTATAGTTTCCAACCTCTGGCCTTTATGTATTTTTCTGAGATGGAATCAAAGCGGTATGAAAATTCTTCTGATCAACCCTCCCAACAGCGGCAGAAGCATCCCGGAAGAAGCGTACGGGATCGAAAATATCAAAATGATCTTCCGGGGAGAACCTCTGGCCCTGGAGACACTGGCGGGTAATCTGGATGGCCATGAAGTACACATCACGGAGCTGAAGGCGGAACCGGATACATTGCAGATTGACCTGGACCGGTTTCAGCCGGACCTGGTCGGCATCACCGGGATGACCTGTGAAGCCAATGCGGTCCTGAAGATCGCAGCGGATGTGAAAGATCATTCCAATCCGACCGTTGTTGTGGGAGGCCACCATGCCTCAGCCGATCCGGCATATTTCAACCGGACTTCCATTGACTATATCATTCCCGGACTGGGGAAGCGCCGCTTCCGGAAACTGGTGGACGCACTGGCGGCCGGCACTGTCACGGACGGCGTTCGGGGGGTGGCAAAGACCCATCCCGGCGGCAGACTCCGTTACGAACCCCATCCCCACTCAACAGCGGATCTGGTCGATGAGAAAGCCCCCCGCTATGATCTGGTGGCAAAGAACCGGGACAAATATGTGATGAGCGGCGTCGGCGGCAGGATCGGCTTTGTCGCCACCGCTTTCGGATGCACCCATCGGTGTCTCTTCTGTTCCATTCCCAACGTCACCGGAGGACGGTATCTGGCACATTCTGTAGACGCCGTCATCCGGGACATGCAGATTCTGGTGGATCTCGATCTTCCCCTGATCCGGCTGGTGGACGCCAATACCTTCGGTGATGTCACCACCGCCGAAGCACTGGCAGACCGGATCATCGATGCGGGAATTCAGAAGCCGCTGGTGGCCGATGTCCGTTCGGATACGGTGGTCCGGCGGCCTGATCTTTTCCGGCGCTGGAAAGAAGCCGGACTGACCACGGCGGTCATCGGATTCGAGGAGATCAGCGACGCGCGGCTGGATGCCTTCAACAAGCGCAGCGGGGTTGCGGTCAATGTGGAAGCGATGGCGATACTGAACGAGCTGGGCATCCGGATTATCGGTGATTTCATTGTCTCGCCGGACTATACCCCGGAGGATTTCGAGCGGCTGGAACAGTTTGTCACTTCACATCCCATTGACCTGCCGATTCCCTCCATCCTGACACCGGTTCCCGGAACCCCGCTCCATGAAAAACTGCGCGACCGGATTACGGTCCATGACCTCGACTACTATACCTTTCTCAATGCGGTTGTTCCGACCCGTCTTCCGGAGAAGACCTTTTACGAAACCTATTCAGCGCTTCTGAAGCGCTTTCTGGCCCGTGCCGGGCATGATCACAGGAGAAACGAAGAATGACGGCGGTATATATCAATGATGTGTCGGCTTTTCTGCCCAACCAGCCGGTGGGCAATGATGAAATTGAAGATGTTCTGGGGAAAATTCAGAATATCAGTTCCAAAACCCGCCGTATTGTTCTGAAGAACAACCAGATTACGAAGCGGTACTATGCCATCGATCCCGAAACCGGCGCACTGACCCACTCCAACGCCCAGATGACCGCGGAAGCCGTCCGGGGGCTCCGGTCCGGTTCCGATGCAGAATTTGATCCCCGCACAATTGCATGCCTCTGCTGCGGAACCAGCACACCCGATGTGCTTCTTCCGGGACATGCTCTTATGGTCCTCGGTGAACTGGCCATTCCGGAGTGTGACGCGGTGACCACGGCAGGCATCTGCATTTCCGGTATGACCGCCTTTAAATATGCATGGATGAATGTGGCCCTGGACCTTGTTCCCAATGCCGTAGCAACGGGTTCTGAACTGGCGTCCTCTTTTACACGGGCGAAATACATGACGCCGTATTTCAATGAAAAGGAAACTGAAGGTATCGAAAAGCAGCCGCTGCGGGCCTTTGACGCCGATTTTCTCCGGTGGATGCTGTCCGACGGGGCCGGTGCCGCGCTTCTTTCTCCCCAGCCGAATCCGGAGGGAATTTCGCTGAAGGTCGAATGGATCGAGCATATATCGTTTGCCGGGGAACTCGATACCTGCATGTACTGCGGCGGCGTAAAACAGGAAGACGGCGGTGTAACCGGATGGCGGGAATCGGAAAAGGGAACGGCGGAGCAGGAAGAACCCTTTATGATGTCAATCCGTCAGGATATACGGCTTCTCGACCGGAATATTGTGGATACAATGGGACGGACCCTGTGCCGGGTGGTTGAGAAATACGGATTGAAACCGGAGGAGATTGACTGGTTCCTGCCGCATTATTCTTCGGCCTATTTCCGGCCGAAATTCTTTGAAGTTATGGGAGAAGTTGGTTTTGAAATTCCGTATGAAAAATGGTTTACCAATCTGCCGGAGAAAGGCAACACCGGCAGCGCAGCCATGTATATTATTCTGGCGGAACTGTTTCATTCCGGCCGTCTGAAACCCGGAGAACAACTTCTCTGCTTTATTCCGGAAAGCGGACGGTTTTCCCACTGTTTCATGTTACTGACCGTGGTGTGACCGGGAAAGGCGGCGGCTGTTATCACCCTC
>JBEPXL010000067.1:0-10904 GCA_041641935.1 Desulfobacteraceae bacterium
CAGCGCCTGATCCGGACTCATGGCCGATTTACGGTACACCCGCGGGGAGGTAATGGCGTCATACACGTCGGCGAGGGTCAGAATCCTGCCGAAGAAGCTGACACTTTTTTTCCGTCTCGATGCCGGATAGCCCGACATATCATATTTCTGGTGATGTTCGTAGGGCGGCAGAATGAGCCGGGCCTTCCGGTCCATGGAGGCGCGCAGCCGGAGAATCAGCTTTGCACTGTCGAGGGTATGGCGCTTGATGACATCGAACTCGTCATCCGTCAGCTTCCCCGGCTTGTTGAGGATTTCCAGGGGAATTTCCTGCTTTCCCAGATCATGGAGCATACCGCAGATGCCGAGCCGCTCCAGGGACCGCTTCGACAGGCCGATCTGCTTTCCCAGACACATGGACAGAATCGCCACGTTGACGGAATGGTGGTAGGTATAGTCATCATAGGTCCGGAGGGTGCTCAGGATCATGAAGAGGGGGTCGTCATCCAGAATGAGATCCACCATCTCCTGGGCCACCCGGACCGTCTTTCCGATCCCCACGCGCCGCTGGGCCGCCAGTTTTTCGGTAATCTCCTGGATGGAATCGAGGGCATAGGCATAGCTTCTGCGGGCCTCGTCTTTTTTTTCCAGAACCTGTCTGTCCGTTTCCTCTTCGACGGGAAGCGTAACGCGCAGCCACGGGGACGGCATCTCTGAGAGCTTTTCATGAAACCATCCGGCCGGCGTCCGGGTCTGTTCCGCTTCGACAAAGAGGCGGGCAAGAGACAGCGCCTCCCGGAAATCCGCCGTTTCGGCAGCGGCATACTGGTCGAGATCAAAGTGAAAGGCGGCGAAGCCCAGCCCGGTAAAATACTGGAAAGCACTCTGGGAAAAGCGGACATTTTCCCGCCGCTGGGTCATTTTCTCGTTCTGGATCAGAATCCGGTTGTGCTGAAATCCGATCTGGAGCGTATCGTTTTCCTGCCGCAGGGTGTCGGCAAGAGAGGCAAAATCAGAAAGGGATTCCTGCAGCACGGAGTTGTTCTCTTTATGGAGTTTGACCGCCTGAATCAGCTTGATCCAGGTGCGGAAAAACTCCTCCGCCGTTTTCTGAAATGTGTTTTCTTTCTTCAGAGGAATTACGTTCTTCATTCTATCTTTTCCCTGGTCTGTTCCCGGGCCCGGTTGTAGGCAAGCCGGATATGCGGATAAAGACTTCCGGCTGCTTTCCGGAGAAGATCACGGGCGTCTTCCCGGTTCAGCCGCATCAGTGCCAGTATGGCCCCCTCTCTTTCCACCGCCCGGCCAAAGCCGAACAGCCCGGACCAGAAGCTGCCGAAGAGTGTATCGGTCAGAAACGGAAGCGCTTCCGACGAACCGCAACAGCCCAGCGTCTGGTAACAGGTCAGCAGATGATCCCGGTCTGCCTGCAGATACTGCCGGTCTTCAAGATACCGCAGCATCAGGGACTCCGCCGTCGGATCACGCTTCCGCCGGATGTGATTCAGCAGCAGCCAGCGGATGGCGGGGTCCGGATCATCGATCAGAAAAAATACCGGTTCCAGCGGTGTCGTTCCCCGTTTCAGTATCGCCTTGAAGGCCTGTTTCCGGATTCTGGCCGACGAGTGCCGCAGCATCCGGAGCAGAAGCCGGTCCGCCGGTTCACCGCGTACACTGCTGAGGATATGGGTCAGCCGGTAGACCAGTTCCCGGTCCTCTTCCGACTGGAGTACCTGTTCCAGCGGTTCGATATCCTTTCCGGCCATGATGCCGATGACTTCCATCAGCATCCGCTGAATCCGGGGCGATGCGGAATCGTTCAGCATCGGTCCCAGGGCCGTCACGGCAGCCGGCGGCAGGCGGAGCAGAAGGGTCCGGAGGGTTTTCAGTGCCTCGGGATTCCGCAGGTACTGTCCGCTGCGGATCGAATGGCGAAGCCCCCGGAGCGTTTCCGGCGATGCCATCTGCTGCAGCAGATACGCCATCAGCGGTGCCGCCCACTGCCTGTCCACGATCTCTTCCCGGCGGATCCGGTGGAGTTCCACCAGCATTTCAAGGCCGTAATCGTACTCCCCCTGCTCCAGGGCATCGGAAAAAAGATCCCGCAGATGGGACAGCACATGCTCAAACTCCTCCGGCTCCTGCTGTACATCCAGCAGGTCGAGCAGGACATTCAGCACCTCCCCCATCGCGCTCCAGTTTTCTTCCTGCCAGACCATTTCCCGGAGCGCCTCGATCTCTTCCCTGTCGAGTGCCCAGAGCGCCACCCTGGCCGGGCGTCGGACAGAAGGCGCCGCCTTGACGGTTTCCCGGATTTCCTGACTCGCCTCCCGGACCTGCCGGGGGTCCGGTTTCAGTTCCGGAAAACGGTTCATCGGTTCCGCATCCCAGTAAATGACCGACTCATAGAGAATATGGTCCATGTCTGCCTCCCAGAGGGCGGTGGACAGGTCACCTTCCGGTTCCTCATCGGGAAATCTGTACCGCTGGAGAAGCCGGAAAAAACAGATGATCTCTTCCTCGGTAATGCCCCTGGTGAAGGCGATCCAGCGGATGCCGTCCCGGTACAGGATAAACGGAAGCTGTTCTTCATAATCGGCCGTGGCCTGATGAAGGACGGCCTTGTTCTGAAACAGCAAACGATCCTTGCGGATATGGATTTTCAGGGAATCCCGTGTTTCAAAATAGTCATGGATGGCCCGGATCATCAGATCAAGGGAATTCCGGCAGGTCGTATGGGTCTCGGGAAACAGTCCGAAATTGGTAAACGTCAGCAGGACGGCCTGAACGACATTTTTAGCGGCCTGTATGTCTTCCTGCCGGAGTTCACCATCCGGAAGAGAATGATTTCCTTGATTTTGCGGCATGAAACTCCTCTGGACACCGGTTCCGCCTGCGCAGAGACATGCCCGTCGCAGACGACGCTGAATATCGTTACTATTATCCAACATTTCTATTTCATTGTCAATTTGGATCATCACGGAAGCACGCAGCTGATCCGGGCGTATACCGGCGGGAACATCAGAAAGCGGCAGTATCCCCGGAACCATTCTCCGCTTCTCTGCTCATTTTCTCATTTATTTTCTATGGGAAGGGAGTGACGGGCAAGGGAAGATTCACTTTTCTGCAGCAGAGGAAGCATTCATTCTCCGCTGCGCCCTACAGGGTCTGCGGGAACCGAAATACCGAAAACACCTTATTTACGGTTTTTCCCGTTTCTGAAACTGTAACACAGTTCTGCCTTCTCCTGATGATGGTTCAGGGGCAGGATCAATGGTTCCTGTATCGGAAGGAACCGATCTCGTCCACTGGCGGGAATTCTTCTGTTACTGGATGAACGTACAGACAAAGTCTGTCACCAGGCCGGACGGAAGCAGAAAGTGATATGCGCTCTGCTGCGCTGCGCGTGACATGGCTGTTCAGAATGTCTGTACCGATCAACAGGTTTTCCAGAGAGAAAGAGTGTGTGTATCCTATGAAGATGATTCTTTACCGTTTGCTGCTGGCCGTTCTGATTTTTCATCCATTTTCCACCGCTGTGGCGGCAGACAATATACATCCTTTGCCGAATCAACAGGAATCGCCCCCTCCGGCGGACACCGGCACATCTTCGAGCGGACAAAACGCTGCCGGAGATGCATCGGATGACGGCTATCAGTATCACCAGGCCTACTATCTGCTGGATCATCTGAACCGGGGAATGCCGAAACCCGATTCGTCCCTGAACCTGCGCACCCCCCAGGCGACGATGGAAAATTTTCTGCTGTCGAGCCGGGAAAAGAATTTTTCCAGGGCCGCCCGCTCCCTCAACCTGAATCTGATTCCACAGGGTGAACAGTCACAGCGCGGGCCTGCACTGGCGGAGAAGCTGTATGAAATTCTGGACCGGCAGGTCAATATCATCTGGGATGACCTGCCCGACCGTCCCGACGGACAGGTTGATTCTTCCGTCAACAACAAGGATCCGCTGAAGGGGCAGCCCCGGCGGAGTATCGAAATCGGCGACATTGCGGTGGACGGCAGAAGTCTGCCCATACGGATACAGCGGGTCAAAACCGGAAAAGAGATGCCGGTATGGGTCTTTTCCGCCAGCACGGTGGAAAATATACCTGAAATTCATGAAAAATACGGCCCCGGTCTTCTGGACAGGCGGCTTCCCTCCTGGGCAAAGGTGCGGATGGGAGGGCTGCCAATATGGGAATGGGCCGCCCTGGTCGTTCTGCTGATTGTGAGCCTGCTGATCGGATGGCTGACCCAGAAAATCATTGTGATTATGGTCAAACGCGCCCCCAAGCACTGGTCTGTCAATCTGGCCGACTCCTTCCGGGGGCCTCTTGCCCTGCTGGCCGGTCTGCTGATTTTTTATGTGGGAAAATCCACCCTGATTTCCCTCAGCGGCCCCACGGCCGGTATTCTCAATCCGCTGATCATGATGTTTATCGTTTTTGCCGTGACATGGCTCGCGGTCCGGGTGATCCGGTTTATCACGGACTACATGAGTCATCAGTATGTCGATGAACTGAAGCACTTCACCCAGATACACCAGAGTCATCTGGTCACGGCGATTACCGTCATCCGCCGGATGCTGATCGTCTTTGCCGTCATCCTCGGCATCGGCATCGCCCTGAGTCAGCTCGATATCATGAAAATGTTCGGGGTATCCCTGCTGGCATCCGCCGGTATCGCCAGCATTATCATCGGTGTGGCGGCCCAGAGTCTGCTCGGCAACATGATCGGCGGTCTTCAGATCGCGGTCAGTCAGCCGATCCGGATGGGAGACAGTGTCTTTTTTGAAGGGAACTGGGGGTATATTGAAAAGATTACCTTTACGTATATCCTGATCCAGACATGGGACCAGCGCCGGATTGTCGTGCCCATGAAGTATTTTCTGGATCATCCCTTTGAAAACTGGACCAAAGAAGACACCAGCCTCATCAAGCCGATTCATCTGTATGCCGATTATCGCATCGATATTGAAAAGGTGCGGCAGCACTTTGAAGAACTGCTCCGGAATTCCGAAGACTGGGACGAAACGGTCGATCCGCTGCTTCAGGTGACGGGAGTGAGTGAGAAAACCATTGAAATCAGGGCCCTTTGCAGCGGAAAAGACCCCATAAAGGCATGGATGCTCCACTGTGATCTGCGGGAAAAGATGATCCACTTCGTTCAGAATATGGAAGACGGCCTCTACCTTCCCCGTCACCGGATGGAAATCCCCCACCCGGTGGAAGCCGATATTGCAGGAGGAGACGGCGGCGCAGGAGGAGACGGCGGCAGCCCGGCGGAATCACAGCATCACTGAGCCAGAGAGTCACCGCTTTCTCAGCCGCCGGTCAGGATGTCTTCCCGGTCAGGATGTCTTCCCGGTCAGGATGTCTTCAATGATGTGAAACACGTCCGGAATGGCCAGGTCTGCCGGATGGGGCAGATTCCCTTCCCAGTCCCCGCTGATGAGAAGGGGAATCCGGTCCTGTTCCTCTGTGGGCAGACAGCCGTGGGAACCACGGATCAGGCTGGTATCCTGTGAAATGTTGAAGGTTCCCGGCTCCAGAAACATCTCCAGCGGATCATAACCGGGTTTCCGGTGAATATCCACGCGGTCTGCAAAATCGGGGGCCCTTTCCCGATCCAGCCACCAGTAGTAGCTGAACCAGCGGTCCCGGGAACTGACGGCGACCAGATCGCCGCTGCGCGGGTGGTGAATGCGGTGCGTCCGCTGCCCGTCGGTATCCAGCAGGCAGTCGATTCCCGCCGTCTTTTCAAGCACGTTCCGGACACGCTCTTTCTGTCCGGCCTTGATGTAAATATGGGCTACCTGATGGTCAACCATGGCAAAGGCCGGACTCAGTTCAAAATCCAGGTATTCCCGCCCCTCGATGGTCCTTACCGCAAGCAGACCGTTTTCCCGCAGTACCCGGTTTATGGCCACGTCTCCCTGCACGGAATGGAAGGCGTATTCCGACAGGACAATAAAGACCGTCTCCCCGGTCAGTCCCAGTTCCGCAACACCATCGACAATGCGCCCGACCTCCCGGTCCACCTGGCGTAACTCTTCTGCGATCGCCGGATCATCCGGTCCCAGTTTCTGGGAACTGTAATCGAGATGGGGCAGGTAGACCAGCATCAGGTGGGGCCGAATCCGGTCCATCACCTCCACCGCCGCCCTGGCGATCCAGCGGCTCCCTTCAATGGACGCCATCGGCCCCCAGAAGGAAAAGAGGTTGAACGGGCCGATCCTGTCGCTGATCGCTTCGTACAGCCCGACCGGTTTGGAGTAGCACCACTGAATGAGGCCGTCATCGGTGTGAAGGGGTCTGGGCGTAATGACCGTGTCACAGTCGGCATAGAGGGAGTTCTGGAAAAACAGGACGGCGCTTTTCAGTTCCGGCGCCTTCTGCCGGAGACGGTCCCATATCTTCTCCGACTGCACCAGGCCGGTTGCCTGCTCCCAGAAGGAGACCTGATAATGCTCCGGAAAATAGAAGCCGTTGGACACGACCCCGTGGCCCTCCGGATAGACACCGGTGGTGAGGCTTGCCTGCACCGGCAGGGTGACCGCCGGAAAGACCGGCTTCATGCTCATCCGCGTCCCCTGCCCTGCCAGTGCGGCCAGGTTGGGTATATGTTCCGGATGATCAAAATGATGCGGGGCCAGTCCCACCACATCGATGACAACCACGCGCTTCTGTTTCATGGCCGGTATCTCCTCTGCTCTTGTGAAATGTAAAAGGATTTGCTTCAGGTGACGTACAGAAACCGGGAAAAAAGCCAGGCGGGAAGCAGGCAGAGAACAACCAAGACTGCCGCAGCCCCACCCCGCATTCCCGAAACATAGACAGCGTCCAGCAGGGGAATCGCCAGTATCATGAATTTGACGGCACGGCCGGTATGATCCGGTGAAACCTTCCAGAGACTGTATCCGAGCACCGGCCCGGTCATCAGGACAAAGAAGCCGAGATAGATCAGGCTGTGATGCAGCAGCAGCTTCATTCCGTTCAGGGCAAGGATCGTCGAAACAGTGAGCATCCAGAGCGACAGCACCAGCCATTTGCGGGAGCCGGGCTCTCCATCCACCTCAAAGCGGCTCAGCAATGTCAGACCGGATACATAGGCCAGGGTGATCAGGGGAAAAATCCAGTGTATGCCCCAGTGTGCTAATCCCGGACTCATGCCCAGCACCAGATTGACCGCCCGGCACAGAGCCATCGTCACCGGCCCCTCCACCGGTCGTGCCTTTGCCCATCCGTCGTAGAGAATGACCAGAAGAACCAGCAGGACAGCCGTCCAGAAGGAGGCCGGTCCGGCGATCCAGGCACCGAAAAGGCCGACGTTCACCAGGAGCAGGGCCATCAGAAAGGCGCGGTTACCGGAAACACGGCCGGATGGAATGGGCCGGAACGGACGCTCTTTTGCATCCACTTCCCTGTCGACCAGATCATTGAGGACACAACCGGCGGCATAAATGGCACTGGAGGCCATCATGAGGCCCAGCAGGGAACGCCACTGGATCTGAAATCCGGTAATGATCAGATAACCGGCCAGAACATCGGCAACGGCGGTAAAGAGATTGGGAAACCGGGCCAGTTGCAGATAGGGAAGGAGACGCGCTTTTGCCCCGGAGAGGAGGGCGAGCCCATCTGCGCCCCGGAAGTGCAGGGTTGATCGGTTCATGGCATCTGCCTTGGGGTCTTACTGTTCAAGATCAAAGTGAGGGGAATGGTTCAGAAAGTTGTACGGATTCTGAAACACCACCTTCTGAACCGCCTCTTCGCCGAAGTGTCCGCTTTTCCGCATGAGCATGGCCACCTTGGGAACCGCCAGGGGATCGGAATATCCCCAGTCGGCTGACCCGTTGACGATCATACGGTCCGTTCCGTACCGCGTGATCATGCTGACGGCCCGTTCGGCGCTCAGCTTGGTGACATAGTAGACGGTCATCCCGACCCAGCACCGGGTCTGCAGGGAAAGCTCGATGGTTTCCTCGGTGTTGTGGTCGATCACAATCCGTTCCTGATCCACCCGTTCCTCTTCCAGAATTTCAATGATCCGCTCGATTCCCCGCAGCTTGTCGTGGTGGGGAGAGTGAATGATCATCGGCATTTTCCGCTCGTTTCCCATCCGGAGCTGAAGGCGGAATATCTCTTCTTCCTGATCCGTAATCCGGTCCAGGCCGATCTCCCCGATACCGACGACGGATTTCCGGTCCAGATACCGCTCCATAGCCGCGACCACGTCGTGGGCAATCGCGTTTCGTGCCTCCTTGGGGTTGAGGCTGATCATGACATAGTGCCGGATGCCGAATTTTGCGGCCCGACCGGTTTCAAATTCGATCATTTGCTCCCAGTAATCTTCAAAACCGGCCACGGAAGTCCGGTCCGTCCCGGCCCAGAAAGAAGGTTCCACACAGGCGACGATGCCCGCCACCGACATGTTGTAGTAGTCGTCTGTCGTTCTGGAGATGTTGTGAATGTGCGGTTCGATGATGCGCATGTCTTCCTCATTGATCCCTCACTCCGGAAGAGAGCGAGTGGGGGACGGTCGGATGATGGAGTTACTGTACCTCGATTTCCGGATTACGGCGCAGCCGGAACAGGTAGGCCACCAGCGCTTCCAGATCGGAATCGCTGATTTTCTCTTCCGAAAACGCAGGCATGGCGCCGAACCCCTGCCGGACCTGGAGTTTGATGAGAAAGCCGGGAAGTGGTTTATTGTTCAGGGCAGGGCCGACGCCTGCCGTCCCCCGCGGGTGACACTCATGACACATCATCATGAAGACCTTCTGTCCTTTATCGACAAAGCCGGAGGTGACTTCCACCGGCTGTGACGTCGGCGCGCCCCTGCGGGCCGGACCGCATCCCGCCAGCAGAAAAAGGCTGCATACCAGCAGACACAGCAGTATTGTTCCCAATCTCATTCCCTGTTCTCCTTTCTCTCTTCCAGTACGAATTGCACGTTTCTCTACAGAAGTGCAAGTCTTTGACTGTGGTTGTGATCACCAGTACATTCTCCTTCCTGCTGCCATCCGCAGGGCGAGGAGAAAAAATATTCTGTGACGAACTTTACTGCGCTGCCGTTCCGGTTCGCGTCACCCGCCAGAGGACACCGGTTTCCTGCTGCGGCATGGCCCCGCGTTCGCTCTGCAGCATGACACCGAAATCCACGATATAGAGGGCCGTGCCCTCCGGATTGAATTTGGCATCCATCGGGCGCTCCAGCCCCTTTCCGCCGGTCCAGGAGGCGGGGCCGCCCTTTTCTCCCTTGTTGACGGCAAAGACCTTGACGGTTCCATCATCCACATTGACCCGGACCACCTTGAACCCTACCGGCGCCAGTACCTTTCCGGTGGTCGGGGCCTGATCTCCGAACTGGGCGATGAAGGCTTCCCCCTCGTACCCGAAGGCGGAATTTCTGGAGAAATCAAACCCGTTGGAAGAGGAGTGTACCCCAAGCACCGCCACCGGTTTTGGGGGAGTGTCGGGGTGATTCCGGATCAGAATCGGCGGTTCGGGCTTTCCGGGCGGTTTATAACGCTGATCGCTGGTCAGAAGCGTAGTGCCGTGGTAATCCGGCCAGCCGTACCAGGTGCCGGGCGTCACTTTCCAGAGGAGATCGCCGGCACCGAAAACCGGACGGCTGCCGCGGATGTCGTACTGGTTTTCCGTGGTGAACAGCGTACCATCCGGGGAAAAAGCGAAGGCAAAGGGATTGCGGAATCCCCACGCGATCAGCTCCGGCGCTCCTCCCTGCGGATTGATCCGGAAGACGGCCCCGTTGCAGGGAACCGCGCCTTTGATGACCTGACCTTTCGTCGTCTTTTCACCGAAGGGGACAAACGCCCCGGTGACCACCTTTTCCGCTGAACCGGATTCAAACGGATTTTCTGTCGTGAAATTTTCGCCGGTGAGGGTGATGTCCCGGCAGGGGGTGTCATGGAAGTCCGGATACCGCTGAAGCCATCCGAAATGGTAATTGTCCACCCCCACAACCCCGGAATTGGTCGCCGTTCCGACGCCGAAGTAGAGCCGCCCGTCCGGTCCCGTTTCGGGGCCGTTGGTGTGATGATCCCCCCGGCTCGGGAGATTTTCCACCAGATAGGACATGTCACCGTCTTTTGTGATCCGGACGATACGGCCGCCTTCCAGTTCTCCCCCCTCGGCGACATAGAAGGCATCCTGGTAAAAATCAACACCGGTCCAGGGACCGTTGTCCCCGCCGGAAGCGATCACGGAAACCCCTTTTCCGTCCGGCTCGATGCGAAGCAGACGTGGAATGGTCCAGACTTCACCGTAGGAATAGCCGGCCTCGACCACATAGACCCCGCCGTCGTCATCAAATCCGACACCCGTCGGAAAGGTCAGGCCGGTAGCGACCACTTCCGCTTTGTATCCGTCGGGAAGTGCAATATCGGCGGGATCGACTTCCCGGGGCGGATTGAAATCCGTCTGACCGCCTCCGGAAGAACGCTGCAGGGCATAGCAGCCGGAAAGATGGATACAGAGAAAGACAATGAGAAAAACACGACAGAGGGGGGCAGGCAACATTCTTGTCTCCTTTGAAAAGAGGATTCTTCCAAAACAGCAAATCCGAAGTAAAGATTCGTATCATTGATACTATGCATAAACCGTTGTCTGATCTGTCAGGAATAAGGCGTTACTCGTACTTTTCAGCAGTAACACATGTATTTCACAGAGGTCAGGCAAAACACCGGAGTCCGTCCGGATGTATTCCGCACAGGTTGAACCTTCTGCGGCTATATCTCTTCCTCTACTTCTTTTTCCTTTTTCTGCGGATCGAGCGGATCTCCGGCCCTGGCGTGGCCGGTTCCGGTCGCTTTGACAAATGTTTTTCTCTTCTCCATTTCCCGCATGAGAAGCGCCACATTTTTTTTGTTGACCTTCCATCCGACATCGAACAGATCCCCCACC